>CAUHFD010000151.1 GCA_959605275.1 uncultured Eubacteriales bacterium
GAAAGTATGTTCAGCTGCATGACGCCTATCTCTCGGTTGCGGAAGCATTGCAGCACGGCGGATATGAGAACGGCGCATCGGTAATTATCCGTTGGATTGATTCCGAACAGATCACCAAAAACAATGTTGCACAAATGCTTCAGGACTGTGACGGTATTTTGGTTCCGGGAGGGTTTGGAAATCGGGGTATTGAAGGGAAAATTTTAACCTGTCAGTATGCACGTGAAAACGATATTCCGTATCTCGGCATTTGTTTGGGCATGCAGATTGCGGTGATTGAATTTGCCAGAAATGTATTGGGGTATGTCGATGCGAACTCGGGCGAATTTTCTTCCGAAAGCAAACATGCCGTGATCGACTTGATGCCGGATCAGCATGGGAATATTCCAAAAGGCGGAACCATGCGGCTGGGTGCGTATCCGTGTAAGATTAAACCGGGCTCCATGCTGGAACGAGCATACAAGACCGATTTTATCAAGGAACGTCATCGTCATCGTTATGAGTTCAGTAATCCGTATAAGGAAGAAATCGAAGCAAACGGCATGATGATCACCGGAAGTTCGCCGGATGGTTTGCTTGCAGAAGCCGTAGAGATACCGGATAAACGATTTTTTGTCGGTGTGCAGTATCATCCGGAATTTAAGAGCCGTCCAAACCGGGCTCATCCGCTGTTCCGTGAGTTAATTTCGGCAGCTTTAGAGCAAAAAGAGAAAAAATAAGTGGACAGTGTTGCTCCGATAAGATGCACGCAAGATCAGAAAGGAACGGGGATTGAGATGGAGATTAACAAAAATTTTAAACAGGTAGAGGACAGCTATTTGTTTTCTACAATCAATAAAAAGGTAGCCGCATATCAGGCGGCTCATCCGGACAGTAATATTATCCGGCTTGGTATCGGTGATGTGACGCTGCCGTTGTGCGATGCTGTGGTGACAGCAATGCGCAATGCAGTAATGGAGATGTCCAAAAAGGAAACCTTTCGGGGATACGGACCGGAACAGGGATATGCGTTTTTGAGAGAGGCAATTCAAAAATATTATCTACGCCGTCAGGTAGCACTGGAGGCAGACGAAATTTTTGTCAGCGACGGAGCAAAAAGTGATATCGGAAATATTTTGGACCTTTTTTCCACCAATAATACGGTGTTGGTGCCGGATCCGGTTTATCCGGTTTATGTAGACACCAATAAAATGGCAGGGCGTAAAATCGTATACGCCAACGCCAATGCGGATAATCATTTTCTGCCGTTGCCGGATGAGAGTGTAGATGTCGATATTATTTATCTGTGTTCGCCGAATAATCCGACTGGTGCGGTATATAATAAAGAACAGTTGCAGCTTTGGGTAGATTACGCGTTGGAGCATCAGGCGATTATTTTGTTTGACGCGGCTTATGAGGCGTTCATTCGGGAAGAGCTGCCGCATAGTATTTACGAAATCGAAGGGGCAAAACAATGTGCCATTGAATTTTGTTCCTTCTCGAAAACGGCAGGCTTTACCGGAACGCGGTGCGGTTACACCGTAGTACCGACTGCTTTGATGCGGGAAGGCTTTTCGCTGCATAACATGTGGCTGCGCCGTCAAACAACGAAATTCAACGGCGTGCCTTATATTGTACAGCGTGGCGCGGAAGCCGTTTTTTCGGAAGAAGGTCAAAAAGAGACGCAGGATAATATTAAATATTATCTGGAAAATGCAAATATTATTGCAGAACGGCTGCGCCGATTGCATATTAAATATACCGGAGGAACGAATTCCCCTTATATTTGGATGGAGTGTCCGCAGGGCATGAATTCTTGGGAGTTTTTTGACTGCCTGCTTGAAAAAGCAAACGTAGTCGGTACGCCGGGAAGTGGATTTGGCTCTAACGGTGAAGGCTATTTCAGACTCACTGCTTTTAATAGTATGGAAAAAACATCTGAAGCAGCTTTACGTATAGAGCACTTGCTGAAGAAATAAACCGAAAGCCCTTGCTTGGAATAAAAGCAGGGGTTTTTTGGCGCTTTGACATAATTAGGGGCAGCAGTCAATTTGACATTTCAAAGAAATATCAAATTGACTGCAAGATAATTTTATGATAAAATATTTATAAATCATGAATGAATCTTTGCCTATATGTAGAAATTGATATATCTATGTCTGCATTGCGTTTAAGGCGTTATCCGTGAATTGTGCGGTGCATCCCAATCTATAACTTAAGAAAATTGTAAGAAATATGATAACTTATTTGTAATGGAGATATGGTTTAATAATAGAAGAACTGATTCCGGATATTGTTTCATCGAAAGGATTATACTTATGAAATATACAATAAATATGGTGTCGTCAGCAGATACAGTCAAAGGGCAGGGAGTAGGCTCCGCTTATGATGAGCAGGTTAAGCTGGTTAAAGAAGGTTTGAGCGACCGTTTCGGCGTGTATGAAAATAAACGGATGCTTGCTGATATTACCCATTATCATACCGTAAATTTTCGGTATTTTTTGAGTATCCCTTTCACCAAACATGCAGGTACGACGGTTGGATATGTGCATTTTTTACCGGAAACGATGGAATCCAGTTTGAATCTTCCTTTTTTGATCAAAAAGGTCTTTTATGCCTATCTGATTCGTTTCTATAAAAGAATGGATTATTTGGTAACGGTAAATCCGTATTTTATCGAACGTTTGGCGGCATATGGGGTAAATCCCGACAAGGTCACTTATATCCCGAATTTTGTTTGCGACAGTACCTTCTATCCTCTGCCAACGGAGGATAAGAAAAAATTGCGGATGCAATACGGTTTGCTACCGGAGCGTTTCACTGTGGTTTGTGCAGGTCAGCTGCAGCGCAGAAAGGGAATCTTTGATTTTATCGAGCTTGCGAAACAAATGCCGGAGATACAATTCGTTTGGGCAGGAGGTTTTTCGTTTGGTAAAATCACCGACGGATATGAAGAAGTCAAAAAAGTAGTAGAGAACCCTCCTGATAATATTACATTCACCGGTATTATTGATCGGGATAAAATGAATGAAATTTATAACCTCGCTGATGTGATGTTCTTACCGTCTTATGAAGAATTGTTCCCAATGACAATTTTGGAGGCAATGAATTGCCGTGTTCCGTTATTGCTTCGGGATATTCCGATCTATGAAAATATTTTATTTGATTATTATTTAAGAGCGAAAGATAACGACGGTTTTGCAGAAATCTTGAACCGATTACGGCGTGATTCGGAGTATTATAACAATGCGGTAGAACAATCTTGGAAAGGTCATTGCTTTTACAATAAAGAACATGTTTTATCTATGTGGGACGAATTCTATACTGAATTAGTAAGGGAGAAACAGCTTGTCAAGTCAAAATCAAAATCAAAAATCAAAGCCAAATCAGAAATTTAAATGGATTAACGGTACGATTATTGTTGTATCGATTATCGTATTGATAGCTTATATTTTCATTGTAGATAAACCAGCTAATATTTTATCTGCTGTTCTTACGGTAAAGCCGATATGGTTGTTCGCTGCCGCAATGATGATGATTGTTTATTGGTTGTTGGAGAGCGGGATACTGCATCTGGTCACTAAAAAATTGTATCCCGGACAGCGATTCATGAATACATTAAGCACATCAATGATCGGACAGTTTTATAACTGTATTACGCCGTTTGCCAGCGGCGGACAACCCATGCAAGCATATAGCATGGTTAGTTACGGTGTCCCGCTTGGAATAGCAGGCAGTTCTTTGTTGGTGAAGTTTATTGTTTATCAATTCTCGTTAACCCTATATTCTCTGGTGATGCTCATTGTATATTGGGGATTTTTTTCTTCCAAAGTCAGCGGTTTGGCGGGATTGTCTATATTGGGATTTTCAATCAATATGGCGGTCATGTTGGGCTTGATTTTTATCGGCTTTGCAAAAGGAACAGCGAAAAAAATCACAGCAAGTGTCATTCGCTTTTTGGCAAAGCTGCATTTGATAAAGCAGCCGGAGAAAAAAATTGAAGCTGCATTTCAGGAATTGGAACAGTTTCATAGTGGTTTTGCATTGATTCGGCATAATATATACACTATTTTAAATATGTTTTGGATGTCGGTGATACAGTTAACCGTATTTTTTCTGGTGCCGTATTTTTTGTGCCTTGCTTTCGGTAAATCAGGTGTCTCACCACTGCAAGTGATTGCTGCACAGGCATTCGTAAGCATGATTACTGCTTTTGTTCCTTTACCGGGAGCAGCAGGGGGAGCAGAAATCAGTTTTGTTACTTTTTTTGCTATTTTTATGAGCGGCAGTGATTTGAATTTATCCATGCTGCTTTGGCGGATATTGACCTTTTATTGCCCCATTGTAGTTGGTGCTGCTTTCTCATTCGGCTTTACAAGCGGCGGAAATCAAATGCAAAAACAGCGTCCTTCAGAACCAGCTGCGTGAATATGAAATACCCCCGCATTTTCATGCGGGGGTTAATTATTCCGATTCAGTGCCGGCAAGATGATAAACTGTTTGCCGGTAACGAATGACAGAATCCTCAGACAGTAAAAAGGTATCGTCGGAATATGTTCCTTCAAAGGTAAAAATTTCCGTTTGACTGCTGTAATTTTGGATCCAGTGACGTAATGCGGGCTTGCGGGATTCAAAATCATAAAAGGAAATATTGGTTTCCATACTGCCGGTTATTTTGGTGAACAGAGTGTCTGCTTTTTCAATGAGTTGCGGTGTAATTCTTTGTTCGATTAATTCTTTTGCCATTTCTAAATCCAACTGATATTCTTTATTAAACAAAACAATGTCTTTAAATCGCTTTCCGTCCAATAGTTGATATCCTTTTCTGATGTTTACGGATTCATTTATCATATCACTTTGAATATTAAATTCCACTCCTTGCAGGCTGTCTGCGAGAGTAATCAAGCTGTTTTCATCTAATAGGGCATAACGGTCCACCGATACGCGAAGCGCCTGTTTTACAGCCCGCACTGCATCTATTGCACCGCCGCGCTGAAAATACCTGTTTAATGTATCGTTCTGTAATCCTACGCTGATCTGTGTTTGAGTGGGAATACCCGCCAGCGATAATACTGCATGCTGTGCATCAAACCTCATCAGTGTAAAAAACAGCGCATTGTTTTCCGAGCGATCCCTGCCGATGAGCAGAATAGAAAGATTATCTTGAGATTTCGGAATATAAGCACCGGAAATCACCGATGAATGATCACTTTTGTCATTTTTATCGGGCATCATCATAAAAATACTGCCAATGGAAATTAATACAATGAAAGAGGTAAAAAAAGTTAAAATAAAGATGCGATATTTTTTTTTCAAAACAGGGAAACCACCTTTCTGCTTTAAGCGGCATTGCAATTAATATCATTATGGACAAAATTCAGATTTGATATGCCAAAATATCAACGCAAAAGGCAGAAAGAAAAAATTAATCTTTACTTTTTATTGGAATGTACTATAATAGATAATACTGATAAATATCTGTAATAAAAATAGTAGGAAAGGAGTATTTGCCTGATTGTCATGATTGTCGGGCAAAGATATGATATATGAATATTTTAGTAATCGGATGTGGTAAAGTTGGTTCGCAGCTTGCATCTATGTTAAGTGAAGAGGGGCATGATGTTTCGGTTGTAGACCGAGATGCCAAAAATTTTGAAATGCTGGATGACAGCTTCTCCGGCATGACGACTGTGGGCGTGCCGATTGATCAGGATGTGCTGAAACAGGCGGGAATTGAAAGCTGCGATGCCGTAGCCGCAGTAAGTCAGGATGATAATCTTAATATTATGTGTTCGCAATTAGCTCGGGAAATTTTTAAGGTTCCATCTGTACTTGCGCGAATATATGATCCTGCCAGGGAGGATGTGTTTTCCCATTTTGGATTGCATACGGTTTGTCCGACAAATTTGACAGTGTCCGCAGTGAAATCGGCTCTTACTGAAAATCAGTCTGTCCGTACCATTAATTTCGGAGCACATACGTTGGCGTTCAATTTAATACAGGTACCGGATGAATTGGTGGGAAAAAGGGCAAGCAAGGCGTCGGATAAAATTGCAGATAAAGATATTTTCGCTGTTATTCATAATAATTTTGATATCTCGTTAACAATTAAAGAAGACGTGATACTGCAAAAAAACGATATGTTGATTACAGTAACTATTATGGATTAAGCGTAAAAATCAAGTCATTGCTTCCTTGAGGATTTGAGACGGAAAGCAGGAAAATTAATTTTTTTACTTGTTGCATTGCTTGTCCGTAAAATGCATAGAAGTTCAGAAAGGTATGGTTGAAATATGAAAGTAGCAGTTGTCGGCGGCGGCAAGGTTGGATATTATTTGGTAAAGACACTGATGGAACACGGGCATGATCCGATGATTATTGAAGAAGATAAAGAAACTTGCAGTTATATTGCAAACGATTTGGATATTCCTACCATCTGCGGTGACGGGACCACTATTGAAGCATTGGAAAGCGCAGGAGTAGATCAGTGTGATGCTTTTGTCAGCGTGACCGGTAAAGATGAGAATAATTTAATCGCATGTCAATTGGCAAAAAGAAAATTTCACGTCAGGCGTACCGTTGCAAAGGTGAACAACCCAAAAAATCTTTCTGTGATGGTTCAATTAGGAATCGATATTGCAGTGAGCAGTACGGATAATATTGCGAAGCTGATTGAAAGGGAAGTAGATACTACAGCGATCAAACAAATTGTCAGTATCAATCAGGGACAATCCTCTATCAGTGAAATTTTGCTTCCTGATAATTATAAATTAGACGGAAAAACATTGTCGGAAATCAAAATTCCGAATGATGCGATCGTCATTTCTATTATCAGAAACAAAATGACGATTATTCCCAGAGGTAATACTGAATTGAAAAGTAACGATAAAATATTAATTCTTTCCACTAATGAAGCAGTTCATAATTTAAAATCTATTCTGAAATTACCGGATTATATTTCTTTGTAAATAATGAATTTCAGTAATAAAAAATGAGGGCGTTTAAAACGTCCTCATTTTTTTAGATATTCATTCCTATATCGGTGTTCCTTATTTGCTTTCTTTAATTGCAGCCTGTGTGGAAACACACAAAAGTGGGAAATTATTGTATTCCGCAATTATCAACAAGTTTTTCGGCATTTTCTCTTGTCCAACCGCCACTAATAAAATCTTGAATAATTTCTTCTCGGCTATACCCATATCCAGATAGCCTTGTGGCACGTTCTTCTGGTTCTTCTGCTATTCCTTTGTCATAACCATCTGTGTTATCAATCGCATACATTATGCTTTCATCAGAAAATCCACCTAATGATAAATTATCAATAATGTCATAAGTAGTGATGTGTTCATCGTTATTTTTATATTCTTCTATATAACTCTTTGCTTCTTTAAGAGCAATGTTATTCCAATTCACCCCACAAT
>CAUHFD010000152.1 GCA_959605275.1 uncultured Eubacteriales bacterium
AGGGTAACCGATTCTTCCCCTAAAGCCGCCGCTAACGTTTCCAGACCTACCGGTCCTCCGTTATAGTTGGTGATGATCATTTTTAACATGCGTCGGTCAACCAGATCCAATCCCAGTTCGTCAATTTCCAGCTTGTTTAAGGATTGGGAAACGATCTCGCGGGTAATGACGCCGTCTCCAAGAACCTGTGCAAAATCACGGATTCTTTTTAACAAGCGGTTTGCGATTCGCGGCGTGCCGCGGGAACGCTTTGCCAGCTCTAAAGCGCCGTCTTTTTCGCAGGGGATTTCCAGAATTGCCGCGCTGCGCATAATAATTTGGCAAAGCTGTTCAGGAGTATATAATTCTAACCGCAGCGTAACACCGAAACGGTCCCGCAGGGGCGCGGTAAGCTGACCTGCGCGGGTGGTTGCGCCGACCAAGGTAAATTTCGGTAAATCGATTCGGATAGAACGCGCCGACGGTCCCTTGCCGATGATAATGTCAAGCGCATAATCCTCCATCGCCGGATAAAGTACCTCTTCTACGGCACGGGATAAGCGGTGGATTTCGTCAATAAATAAGACGTCGTTCGGACTGAGATTGGTTAACAGTGCCGCTAAATCGCCCGGTTTTTCAATTGCCGGTCCGGATGTAATACGGATATTGACATTCATTTCGTTGGCGATGATTTGGGACAATGTTGTTTTGCCGAGCCCGGGAGGACCGTATAATAAAACATGATCCAGTGCTTCATCCCTTTTTTTTGCCGCTTCTATAAAAATAGATAAATTTTCCTTTGCTTTGTCTTGTCCGATGTATTCTTCCAATGTTTTCGGACGGAGCGTCACTTCAACATCGCTGTCTTCTCCGGTTAATTCGGGAGCGATCAGGCGTTCCTCAAAATCCATATCGTTATCAAACATTATTATTCCGCCCCCTTTGTGCTTCGATTCGTCATTACATCCGTCCTGCCAATGCTTTTAATCCGAGCTTGATCATTTCCTCAACCGATAGACTTTGATCCAGCTTCGCAATGGCGGCTGCGGCTTCCGATTGCGCATAGCCCAACACCACCAGAGCACTGATTGCCTCTCCGGCGTTGGAACTGATTTGCT
The DNA here is from genome assembly GCA_959605275.1 of uncultured Eubacteriales bacterium. Classification (GTDB taxonomy): domain Bacteria; phylum Bacillota; class Clostridia; order Oscillospirales; family Ruminococcaceae; genus HGM13222. Next base: position 1,098 of record CAUHFD010000152.1, read on the forward strand.
CCATATCAGGCAGTTTGTCAGTCACGCCGACGGCAACCTGCTCATTCGTTATTTTGTCCTTTAATTCCAGCACAATGCGCTGCGCTGTCTTGGCACCGATACCTTTTGAACGGGTAAAACCTTTGCTGTCACCGGTGGCAATATACAGCGCAAATTTCTGCGGAGTCATATCCGAGAGAATAGACAAAGCCGCTTTCGGACCGACACCGGATATGGAAATCAGCATTTTAAAGCAATTCAGTTCTTCCAAATCCGCAAAGCCGAATAGCTCCAGAGCATCCTCTCGAACGTATAAATAAGTAAAGAATATAGCGGTGCTGCCGATTGGCGGCATTTTCATCATGGTGGTATGAGTTGTTTTGATAGCATATCCGATCCCACCGGCTTCGACTACTGCGAGATAATGCGCGTCGGATGGGGCGGCGGACTGCAATTCGCCTTTTACACTGTAAATCATTTGTTAACTTCCTTTTTTGCATGATTGTTTTTCGGCGTTTTGGCAGTTGGAACGCCGGTATGTATGATATCATGATACCGTAGATTCACCGGCCCGGAATGGGCATGGCAGATTGCAATTGCCAATGCGTCCGCCGTATCATCCGGTTTGGGAACTTTTTCTAAATTCAGAAGCCGTTTGGTCATGTCCATCACCTGTGCTTTGATGGCTTTTCCGTAACCCACCACCGATTGCTTGACCTGAAGCGGCGTGTATTCAAACGACGGGATGTCCCGCTCGGCTGCCGCCAGCATGATGACTCCTCTGGCCTGTGCCACATCAATGGCGGTTTTTTGGTTGGTGGTAAAGAAGAGCTTCTCCACTGCCATCTGCTCGGGTTTGTAAACATCTAAAAGATGGCACATATCCTGATAGATCTCTTTCAGGCGATGGTTAAAGTCCATTTCCGCCGGGGTCGTAATAGCACCGTAGGCAATGGTTGTAAACCGATTGTTTCGGTATTCAATAATGCCGTATCCCACAATGGCATATCCGGGATCAATTCCTAATATACGCAAAACAATCCTTCCTTATCATTAGGTGAAGTGAATAAATCATAAATTTTATAAAAAGCGGAACAGTGAAACGGTACTACTGTGCGGCGGTAGTTGAGCCTGCATAACCGTCAGTTTCCGCTTATCCCATTCATTGGTTGCCGACGGCAGCCAATGAGACTAGTATACCATATCATTACCGGATTCGCAACAAAAAGTTATGAAAAGAAAGCTCTGTCTATTACCATAAAACCGCAGCAAAACAAAATTTGTTTTGCTGCGGTTCTCAGGTTGTATCAATTACAGTCCCTGCGGATTCTTTTGCGTGAAATTCCAGGAATCTCGGCACATTTCCTCAATCCCGTACTTTGCTTCCCAGCCGAGGATTTTCTTTGCTTTTTCGGGGTTTGCGTAGCATTCTGCAATATCACCCGGACGGCGCGGTTTAATCTGGTATTTTACCTTTTTGCCGCTGGCTTTTTCAAATGCAGCTACAACATCCAATACGGAATATCCTTTGCCGGTACCCAAGTTGTAAGCATCCACGCCTTTATCCTTTCTGATTTTTGCCAGTGCTTTCAGATGACCTAAGCTCAAATCAACGACATGAATATAGTCGCGCACACCGGTTCCGTCGTGAGTCGGATAATCGTTGCCAAATACGCCGAGACACTCCAGTTTGCCGATTGCCACTTGCGCAATATAAGGCATCAGATTGTTTGGAATACCGTTCGGATCTTCGCCGATCAGTCCGCTTTTATGTGCGCCGATCGGATTGAAATAGCGCAGCAGAGCAATGCTCCAATCATTGTCAGCGGTGTATATATCCCGCAGGATTTGCTCAATCATCAATTTGGTGCTGCCGTAGGGATTTGTAGTAGACAACGGAAAAGTTTCGTCAATCGGAACGGTTTTCGGGGTTCCGTATACGGTGGCAGAGGAACTGAACACCAGCTTTTTAACATTATGCGCCTGCATCACATCACATAAATTCAGGGTGCCGGTAATATTGTTGTGGTAGTAACGCATCGGCTGCATGACCGATTCACCGACCGCTTTGAGTCCGGCAAAGTGAATGACTGCATCAATGTTGTTTTCGGTAAAAATCTTATTAATCGCATCTTTGTCCAGTAAATCTGCTTCATAAAATCGAAAATCTTTTCCGGTAATGGTTTTGATTCTGTTTAATGCTTCCGGTTTGCTGTTCACAAAATTGTCCAGAACGATAATTTCTTCACCGGCATTTAAAAGCTCCACACAGGTGTGGGAACCGATATATCCGGCTCCTCCGGTTACCAATACTGCCATGTTTCATACGCCCTTTCCTTCGGATAAATTGACATTTTCAATCGGTATTGCTTTACATGCGTTATTATAATCGCTTTTTACGATTTCGTCAACTTGATACAACATAAATCCATAAAAGATAAAATTTAGATTTATTTTTTTCGTATTTTATAGTATAATATGAAAAAGGACGGGTGATTTATTTGGACAATAAACGTGTATCGGTTATTATTCCGGCAGCCGGAAATGCAACCAGAATGAACGGAATTCATAAAACGATGTATCGGCTTGCGGGTGTGCCGGTATTGATCCGTACGCTGAAGGCTTTTCACAACATAGATTGTGTGGGTGAAATTATTGCTGCAGTGAAGCCGGAGGATATGGATGCGGTGCGCCGATTGATCGGTCATTATCCGTTTGATGTACCGATTTTGGTGGTGCCGGGCGGGAGTACTCGGCAGGAATCGGTAGCCAATGCGCTCGCCGCATCGGATGCACGGTTTGATTTTGTTGCAATTCACGACGGGGCAAGACCGCTGATAGCTGCAGAGGATATTGTTGCGGTGTTTGACGCTGCCTTTTCCTGCGGTGCGGCGGCACTGGGTGTGCCGGTCAAGGATACTGTAAAGTTAACCGACAATCAACGGATTCTGCAAACCTTGCCCAGAGAAAAAATGGTTGCGATTCGGACGCCGCAGGTGTTCCGAAAGCAGCTTTACTTACAGGGATGCGAGGCTGCAAAGAAAAACGGCGCTGATTACACCGATGATTGTCAGCTCTTGGAGGCGATCGGAGCGGAGATATGCATTGTATACGGGCGGGACAGCAATATTAAAGTGACAACCCCGAGCGATTTGCAGATCGCCGAAGCCTTATTGCAGGAAAACAGGGAGGATAAAAAAATGGATATCCGGGTAGGACATGGATACGATGTGCACCGGTTGGTGCAGGGAAGAAAGTTAGTGATAGGCGGTGTGGAAATACCGTATGAGTATGGACTGGAGGGGCATTCTGACGCGGATGTTTTGGTGCACGCCATCATGGACAGCTTGTTGGGGGCACTGGCGATGGGCGATATCGGACAGCATTTTCCGGATACCGATGAAGCGTACTGCAATATTGACAGTATGCTTTTGCTCAAAGAGACAGTGAAAATTGTTTCTCAAGTGGGATACGCTATCGGGAACATTGACAGTACGATACTGGCGCAAGCGCCGAAACTGGCACCGTATATTGATCAGATGAGACAGAGAGTTGCGGATGTTTGCGGGGTGAAACCGGAGCAAATAAGCGTAAAAGCTACCACCGAGGAACGCTTGGGATTTACCGGCAATAAAGAGGGAATTGCGGCGCACGCGGTGTGTCTGTTGATAAGGAAATAATAGAGCAAAACGATAAATTCTGACAAATCGGAGCCGCTTATGCCATAAGCGGCTCCGATTTGTCAGCGCTTTATTTGTTCCGTTCGAATTTGGTATTCGATTAACCTTGAAATGTCTTTTCGATATTGCAGATTGCGGGCGATTGCCTCCAGTAGCAAGGATATAACATAAAAGATGAAATACTGGATTAATGCGGAAAAGACCCAAACGACAAAATTTACAATTGCCATTCCAATTGCACCTAGACGATTGAATGACATAGATAAATTGCTGTCATTGTTAGGCAACAAGGCGTTGGAGCCGGAATAGAGTAAAAAAGAGCCCAGCAAACCTCCCAAAACGACAATAATAATAGAGAGCACCATTCCAAAAATGTTTATGACTTTGGCTGCACTTTGTAGCTTTTGTGTGATTTCTTCTTCCTTTAGACAACGTTTCAGATCATTTTCAGTGGTATGAGAAGTTTGATGGGAATGATTGCCGGAATTGGATGGTGTCGAGTCGCAAAATGTGGCGAAGGCTTTTTCTGCAACATAAGTTTCACCCGTAACCCGATCGCGTGACTGGACCGCATCTGTCTCTTCGTTTTGTTTTCTCATTAAAATCCTCTCCTTTTGAAGTTGAATGAATGTTTATTCTATGACATATAATATATATCTATATAAGTATATATCTTATTGAGTAAATTGTCAAGTAAATATATATTTGTTACGCTTATATCAAAGGGAGAGTGCTTGCAATGCAAATCCGTTTGTGTTTGGATGAATATATGAAAGCGCACAATGTCAGTCGCTATGAGCTTGCCAAACGTACCGGTATTCAGTATCCTGTTGTTGACCGTTATTATAAAAATCAAGTTCAACGTTATGATCGTTATATTCTCGGAAAATTTTGTACAGCATTATCATGTCAGATGCAAGATATTATGAAGTTATATTGAACCCTGCTTTTCAGCAGCATAAGAATGCATTGCTTTCTTGTACTGCTGTTTTTTATTCTATCTGAAAATAGTATTCTCCAAAAATCAGATGACAGCATAGAATGTATAGAAGAAATTTACCCGTTTCTTTACCGGATTGCATCGATTGGTCCAAAAGGGGAAGCTCTTGAATTGGATCATTTTTCGACGGTTCGGTTTTTAATTTAATTAGAAAGGCTGTGGGTGAGGATGAATAAGCAGTTAATTATGCTGACGTCAATCACATACGCCTATAAAGCAAGAGATTATCTTGCCAAAAAAGGAATCAGCGCTTATATTGAACGAACGCCGGAGGAGCTAAAGAAAAAGGGATGCAGTTACAGCCTTGCAATTCACGGAGATGCGCAGGAGGTTGCGGCGGTGCTGACCGAGGCGGGAATTAAAGTACTCGGCGTGATTCAGTGAACTACTTTTGCAGTATCAGTTTGAAAGGAATGTACTGCATTCCTTTCAAACGCCGCTTTCATGCTTTTCAGCGGTAGAAGTGCTGAACTTTGAGTTCACGCATTATTTTCTCGAAACCGCACGAGCGTTCAGAAAGGAATAGCCATAAAAATGAAGAGTAAAAGAGGGCGGCTTTGGGATACTCATTTCCGGAGACCGTCTTTTTTATGCTCACCCAATAATACCAAATAATAGCAGTAACGTTTTGCAGTTGTTTTGGATTGGGGCTTCGAGATGAAAGAAAGACCATCATCATGAAACTGATAAAGGAGAGAGGGATGTTTCCTTTTTCGGGGATCATCCATAGTGAAAACAATGATTTATTTTGATAATGCGGCGACGACTTTCCCAAAGCCGCGGACGATTTTGCCTGCCCTCCAAAATGCTGTTTTATATTACGGCGGAAATCCGGGACGAAGCGGGCATACAATATCAATGAAAACTTCTGAAAAAGTTTTTGAAGTAAGAAAAAAAGCGGCAGAGTTTTTTAATGCCGAGGTGGAAAACACTATTTTTGCCACCAATTGTACCCACGCTTTGAATATGGCTATCAAAGGTGTGATGAAGAACGGGCATGCGGTTACCTCTTGCTTGGAGCATAACTCGGTGCTCAGACCGTTATATGCGTTGCAGAAAAATGGTATCATTACCTATAATGTCGCGGATGTGATGGGCAGTGACGAACAGATATTAGCAGAAATAGAAAAAAATATGAGATCTGATACGAAAGCAGTCATTATCACACACGGTTCTAATGTAATCGGAAAGATTATGCCCATCAAAAAAATATCCGAACTGTGTCGGAAACGCGGTATAAAGCTGATTGTTGACGCCGCACAAACTGCCGGTGTTTTACCGATTGACGTAAAAGAAATGGGAATTAATATTTTATGTATGCCCGGGCATAAAGGCTTGTATGGAACGACCGGAACAGGATTGATGATTTTAAACGACATAGAGCCGATCGGCACGTTGATGGAGGGCGGAACCGGAAGTGTGTCGAACAGCATGGAACAACCGGATTTTAACCCCGACAGATATGAAAGCGGTACCGCTAATACGGTGGGAATTCTGAGCTTGTCAGCCGGATTAGACTATATCAAACGAAAAAAGCC
>CAUHFD010000153.1 GCA_959605275.1 uncultured Eubacteriales bacterium
ATTGTTTACAGCGGGATAAAGCAGTATCTGCGCCTGTGCCATCGGCTCTCCCCGGTCTCTTGCCATCAGCGATACCGCCGCCGCAAGATTTCCGCCGGCGCTGTCTCCGATTAGTGTAATGTTGTCCGGCTGCCCTCCCAAAGCAGGCGCATTCGCGATAACCTCCTGCACTACCCGGTAGCAGTCATTCAGTCCTGCCGGAAATTTATGTTCGGGCGCCAGCCGATAATCCACCGATACCACCGTGCGGTTAGTATGTTTGGCAAGGTTGGCGCAAACTTTGTCATAGCTGTCGATATTGCCGGTTACCCAACCGCCGCCGTGAAAAAAAATCAGCAGCGGAAATTCGCTCACGATTTCAGGATAAAAGATCCGCACAGGGATATTATGGTCGCCGGCAGAAATTTTATGATCCCAGATATGATAAAACGGTCGCATATAGTGTTTGTGCGTCAGGTTGATGACCGCTCGCTGCAACTGATAGCTTTCTTTCGTTTTCAAATCCGGATAGGAGAGCGCTTTCAGCGCCGCTCTCATGAATTTATTAATTGCGATAACGCATCATCTCCTTTCTGACAGGGGATAATCCCCTGCCAGGCATTATGCCTGGACTTAGATCGCGACAAAGTAATCAAAAGGAAAAAGCCTGAGTCCGCGAAATAAGAGCAGTGAAAACGCGGGGCATTAAAGTGTAATTACCATATCAACTTGGTGCGCGGATTAAGTGCAGGCATTATGCCTGCCGCGAATGAACTTTTTTCCGAGTATATGAGCAATAACGATCATGGCGTAAACCAGAACAAAAAAGAAAATTGGTCCAAGATGATATGGCAAAAAATCAAACAAAGAAAGAATGTCATAAAGTGGACGTGCCAGATAAAAATACGGAATAAGCGACAGCGCCTTGACAATATCAATATTGACACAAGCGATTCCTATAAAAGACAGAAATAAAATTCCCCAATAGATTAAAACCAATACAAAAAAGCTCTTTCCGTTTCCGAAACAAAACGCAGCCAGTAATAATACTAAAACATAACCGATCGAAAAGAACAGATAGATCGGATTTGAAACTCCGTAATAAGGAACTTTTCCTAAAAATACAATATTTAAAATAATAATTGCTGCTACTATCAGTATTTGAAATAGTCTATATACCTTTGGACTCATAAGAACTCCTTCCCCTGCTTGTGCGCAGTTTCCGAGAACTTTTGTCTACGGTTTTGCCCGATACCCCCAATATAAATCCAAGCATTATGCTTGACAGGGAATAATTCCCTGCACCCTATATCGCGTGTTTTGTTCAGTGCAATGAAAAACTTCTTTTCTCGCGAATAAACACTCTACTTATTTCGCGAATTCTGACTTGTTCCTTTTGCGCGCTTTCCCGCGATATAAATCCAAGCATTATGCTTGGTGTCGGCGATAAAGCAACAAATCAAACCCGATTTCGGTCTTTAGCCGCGTCGTTTGCCGCAATCTTTCACAGCCCGCCTGCGGAGTTTTCCAATAATACGGCGTCATAGAAAACAAATTGGCAATTTGTTCCGGATCGGTGATCGTGATCGTCCCCCGCAACGGGATCCGCTCCAGAAAATCAAAGCCTTGATATTCGGTGTCCGTTTCCTCATTCACATAAGGGGATTCGTATAAAATCTCCTTTAATCCCAATAAGTGTCGCTCGCTCGGCACCGCAATCAGCAGCACGCCGCCCGTTTTCAGCACTCTTGCGAATTCGGCAGGAACAATCGGCGCAAATACATTCAACACCAGATCGCAGCAACCGTCCGCCACCGGAATGTCAAAAATGCTTGCCACCGCAAAGGAGATTTCTTTGTCCCGCTTGGCAGCCGCCTTTACTGCCGCCTTGGATATGTCAAAGCCGGCAATCCGAGCATCGTTGCGCTGTTCCGATAACGCCTGTTTCAACCTTGCCGTGTAATATCCCTCTCCGCAGCCGGCATCCAGTATCATCGGCGATTTGGCACCGGATAGTACTTTTGCTGCCGCCTCGTTGATGCCGTCGCTGAACAACTGATAATATCCGGCGTTTAAAAATGCCCGGCGTGCGGCGACCATTTCCTTGCTGTCTCCCGGCAGTTTTGCGTGCATCTTGTTGGAGGGAAGCAGATGGTAATATCCTTCGGAAGCACGGTCAAAGCTGTGACGGTTGGAGCAGGCAGCATGATTGCCGCAATCCTCCAGCGGAGACCGGCAAACCGGACAGCGAAACAATACCATTCCAAAACAACGCTCCTTTTTATATTGACCTAAACCTTAGAACTCACCGATTAAAGCAGTTCTTGGTTGTAAACAGCACGGCAGCCGCCGATAAATTTGGGACGGGTCCGCGCGCAAAGAATATGAGCCTCTCCGATTTTGTCAATGGATAACCGTACTGGAACTGCCACCTTTTTGAGATGCATGCCGATGAGCGTACCGCCGATATCCAATCCGCAGACCGCCTGTACTTCTTCCACCGCCACCGGAGCGGTAAATGTCCGGTAAGCAGTGGTGGCAAAGGAGCCGCCCGCTTTGGGCTGAGGCATAACGTTTACCGGCTCCAGATGATATTTTTCGGCAGCCGCGCGCTCGATAATCAGGACACGGTTCAGATGTTCGCAGCACTGTGCCGCTAAATATAAATCATGTTCCTGCAAAACAGGATAAATTCCGGCAAAAATGGCGGCGGCAACCTCCTCACTGGAATCGGTACCAATCTTGTGCCCGGCAGCTTCACTGCTGGAACAACCGACCACCACAATATCAAAAGGCTTGGGTTTTGCAACCGTAATCAGTTCGGTCATTGCCGTTCTTGCCTGTTCTGTTAATCTTTGAAACATATGAATCACCATTCCCTTTTCCGAATTTACAGCTAAAATATATAAAAAATAGAATTATTTGAAAGCAGCCTGACGGCTGGATTTTTAAAGCTATATTTTTTGTTATTCCACAACGGATTTGCAAAGCATATTCTGTTCCATAATGAAAAATTAAGTTGTCCGTCTTACAAGCTGCCGGTGGCAATTGAGCATGTCGACTTTGTCGACACGCTCTCGAAGGACAAACGCAATCGCTGCGGCAAAGCCTTGTTCTGCGTACGACTTGCTACGCAAGACAATCCCCCATGATACCCCCTTTTCGACGAAAACCAGCTCCGCACTCGGCTTCGCCGTTGCTCCCCGCTGTTTTTCTTTCATAGTGTTACTGCGGCGGCACATGTCCGCCTTCGTAACAAATTACAAACTGATCTTAAAAGCTATCATCACCTGCGGCAGGCGGTCGTCCTCTTTGACCGCCAGTTTCAAGTTGTCCGTCTTACAAGCTGCCGGTGGCTGCTTGTAAGACTATTATACCCCATGCATAGAAATATCGCAATAAAATTTTTTTCGCTGAATCGGCTTTGTTTTTTGCCGAAAATGGGTAAAGCCGCTTTCTTTAGGGGCGATTTATCAGGATGAGTCTCGGTGCCTGTGGTTGAACACAGACACCTAATTGCCGGTTTCGTAATATGATAAAGCAGATACCAATTATGCACTGCATTTTATTCTCCCCAAAAATGCAGCAAATTGATTAAACTTGTTTTTTTTGGCAAAAATAACTCTGACCGATAAAACAAACGAAAAGATTGGAGTGTGAATCAGGATGTCTGTCAGACGGGGAGAAATATATTATGCTGATTTAAGCCCGGTCGTCGGTTCTGAGCAAGGCGGCGTCCGCCCTGTGCTCATCGTCCAGAACGACGTGGGAAATAAATACAGTCCAACCGTGATTGCAGCGGCAATTACCAGCCAAAAGGAAAAATCGAAACTGCCGACCCACATAGAAATCGATGCGCAAAACTGCGGGCTTGCAAAAAACTCGGTAGTGTTGTTAGAACAAATCCGCACCATTGACAAAAAAAGATTAAAAGAACGTATGGGAATGCTGGATGAAGATGCAATGTATCGGGTAAATTCCGCTTTGTCCATCAGCTTTGGTCTAGGCGCCGAATCAATCAACCGTTACGTTACATAAAAAACATAACTGCGGTTGAACAACCAACACCTTTCACCGGTAGAATTTACCGGCGAAAGGTGTTAATTTTATACTAGGTGCTGTCTGAAAACACCGGTGAATTACTGGTGATTCAGGATGACGAAGATCCCTGGGGCATGACAAAATCAGCATACCGCAGCGTAATCGGTTCTTTTGCTCTGGCAGATCCGGAGCGTGCCGGACAAATTGCCGGCTTGCCAATGCCGCTTGCACCGGTCCGAATCATCGAACAAGGCGAAGTACGCACCGTGGCAGAAGCTATTTTTACCTACGAACAATCTGCGGCAATTGTCCACTACTGCTTTGAAAACAGAAGCAAGCGCTTGCAGATAAAGATAAAACTGCAATGGATGCAGCCGGACAAAATGATAAAGCTTTCACTGAAATCGGCGCTTTCACAGGCTGAATGTTATGGACAAACGATCTTCGGACGGGAAAAGACAATACCGGACGGCAGAGAATCGGTGTTTCAAAAATGGCTGACCGTTGCAGACACACAGCATGCGGTTTCGGTGATCAACACCGGTGTATACGCGCATGATTTCTGCGATAATGAATTACGGATGACTCTTTTGCATTCACCGGCTTACTGTGCGCACCCGATTGATGATCTGCCCATCCTGCCGAAAGATCGCTATATGCCTCGTATCGATATCGGAGAGCGATCTTTTGAATTTGTGATTCAGGCGGGAGAAAAAACAGACCTCCTGGCAAATATAGACAGAGAAGCGCAAATGGAAAACGAAAAACCGTTTGTGCTGTCGTTTTATCCTTCCGGAAAAGGCGGAACCGCCGGCATGGGAATGCAGATCAATAACCCTTCTGTTATTCTGTCCGCCTTTACCAAAAAAGAGAACAGTTATTTCATCCGGCTTTTCAACCCGCTACCGCAAAAAGAAACCGCAACCCTAACGTTCCCCGCTGTCAAGGCAAAAGCAGATATAACATTTCATCCCTTTGAAATCAAAACTCTGCTGTTGGAAGATGGAGCCTTCCGTGAGGTTTTGTTGGACGGTTCAGTTAAAGAATAAATTTTTACCTTTCGTACTCATGCTCGGACAGGGACATTCTCCTGCCCGGGCATATTTTTCAGCTTTTTTTCATAATTATTACTGTTGTACCGAATAAGGATCAGTCGCCCGACAGCAGGCAAAACTCTCATCAATATGCGTCCTTCAAGCTTTTGCTCTCGGCGAAGATATGGGAAAATCTTGTCCCTCCAAATTGATTTCGGACAACATTAAGGAAAACATGATACAGTACCGCTCCGGAACATGATATGGGCAAACAATACTGTATCCCGGAAAAGGAGCAGAAAAAGAATGGCACGGCGAAAAAAGAAAACCAGATATAAAAAAATATGCGGCATCATCCTCTTTTTGATCGCATTACCTTTGTCGGTCAAGCTGGTAACGATGTCGATGCCTTATATGAATGCCGCCGCATCAAAAGCAGCTTTGCTGTCTGCCGGACTTACTTTCCCGGAGGGCGGAAAAACAGTCTTTTTAGAGCATAACAGCAGCAGTGTTCCCGCACTTTCTTCTTCTCAACCGACGGACACAGCGTCAGTCAGTTCGATAGTTTCTGAGATTGTTTCCTCTGCTTCCGCCGCGACGACTTCCGAAATCACCGGTTCCGCCGCAGAAGTTGCCGCAGTAAACCGCGGTAAAATCCTCCGGCAAGTCTATAACGGCGGCTGGTCGGGCGACCTGATTTCATTAAGTCACGGAAGCGTCCGCAACAGCACCCAAATTGCCACCTCTACCGTAAAAACCGAATTATCCAAAAAGCTGGAAATGAAGCTCACCAAAACGACACAGCCTCAGGTACTGATTTATCATACTCATGCCACCGAAAGCTATGAGCCGATCACACGTGATTATTATGATAAAACGTATAATTCCCGTTCAACAGACAACACTAGAAATATGATTATGGTAGGCAATCAAATCACTGAACAATTGAAAGCGGCAGGAATCGGTGTAATCCATGATACGACACAGCATGACAATCCTTCCTATACCGGCTCCTATGCGCTGTCCAAAAAGACAATACAAAAATATATGAAGCAATATCCGACTATTAAGGTGGTTTTGGACGTCCACCGAGATGCCATTCAGCGTTCGGACGGCACCAGAATTGCACCCACCGTAAAAATAAACGGAAAAAATGCGGCGCAGATCATGATTATTGCAGGCGCGGAAAAAACCGGAGATATCACCCATGACTTTTACAAGAATCTGCGTTTTGCCGCAGCACTGCAAAAACAGATGGAATCAGATCATCCCGGCTTAATGCGTCCGATTTCCTTTGCCTATCGCAAATACAATCAAGATACCTCACCGGGCGCACTTCTGCTGGAGATGGGCGGGCACGGTAACAGCCTGGAGGAAGCACGATATGCGGGCGAACTGGCGGGTAAGTCGATTGCCAAAGCATTGCTCGGAATGATGTCCTAAACCATCTATTTTTTTATTATGAAACAGGATTTGCAAAGCAAATCTGCCGTGGAATAACAAAAAATACACCTTTAAACTTCCAGCCGTCAGGCTGATTTCAAAGCAACTCTATTTTTTATAGTATAGTCCATGAACCTAGGAAAGCGAATAACCAGTCTCCGGAAAGAATAGGGATGACCATGAAAAAAAGGAAAAAAGAAGTCCGCAGAAGCTGTTTTCTCGGATTTTTTATGACATTGATGCTGTGCAGCGCATTTGCGCTTGCAGGCATTGCCTGGAATAATACCGCATCGGCGATTTACGGCGATGTCGCACTGATTGATGTAAAACCGATCACTAATGACAATCCGCAAATCTCTTTTCAGTTGATTGATAAAGTGATTACCGCAGATCTGTCAGAATGGAATACAGCCGCAAAATATTTGCAGGAATATTATCCGGCAATTCCCTATCCAATCAGAATGATAACCGCTTTTTTTTCGGGGATTCAAAAAGCAACAAACGAACTGGAAAACTATCTGGTTTGACGATTTCTTCCTGAATTTTTTAGGCAAAGCTACAAAAATAAAATTTTTTCAAAAAGGGTGTCACAAAATGCCCTCCAAAACAGTCTTATATAATATAAGGCTGTTTTGGTATATAAAAATATATTTTGTCACGCAGGCGGACATGTGCCGCCGCAGTGACACCTTGAAAAGAAAAACAG
>CAUHFD010000154.1 GCA_959605275.1 uncultured Eubacteriales bacterium
ATCCATTTCCACAAAAGTATCCGGATCGAAAAGAGCGGTTAAGCGCTTTTTAGCATCATTGTCAGAACTTGCTTTTAAATTAAAATCTGCAAGTTGCTGTCTCTTGCTCTCCAGGCTCATTGTTATTCCTCCATTTTTATTTATGATCATTCCATCAGAAGATTACCAGACTTTTCCAACATCAATAACCGTGCTTTTCTATCATATTATGTGTTATCAAAGCCTCTATAATCCCGTATCTATTTATCTGGTTGACAAAAACAATAATCCAGATTAAACCATAATACATTATACACTATCGTTAATTAAATAACAAGGCGCAAAGTATTACATTCTACATTTTTTACAAGTTTTTAAAAAATCGCCGATCGAATTTACATAATTTGATTCATCGTTGATAAAATACAATTTTTTTAACAAATTTATATCCAATTGATCTGAAAAATACAGCTCCGAAAAACCGCAATCATCCATCCACGCCATGCCGGAGCGGATCAATCCGTCGAACAAATCCTCATCCTGATATTCTGCATATGTAACAGTGACTTTACCCTCTAAATTTTCAAAAACGGCATAACCGATTTGATTGTCCCCTTCATATGCGACATAAACAAACACTTCGGGGGTATGAACTCCCAATTCTGCCAACAGCGCCGATTTCTGCTCCCCGTCTTGCAGACGTTTCATTTCTAACATAATATCATTCGTTCCTTTATATTATTTTTTCAATTCGTCACGAGCTTCACGCTTGTCCGTTTTGACCATAGCATTACGAATTGCCTTCAGTTCTTCTTTGGTCAAGTCCCGGTATGCCCCGGGTTTCAGCATTCCGAGTTTAATTGGACCGATTGACGTTCGTTTCAGACGCGCCACCTCTAAACCGACCGTTTCGCACATCTTGCGAATCTGTCGGTTTCTTCCTTCCCGTATGATCATCTCCATGACTACCCGGTTCGGCTCTTTGGTCAGCACCCGTATCTCAGCCGGAGCGGTACGGCGTCCGTCAATCACGACACCCTCTGACAGCTTTACGATCTGCTCATCGTTAATATCGGGACGCACTGTAACCCGATAGGTTTTTGAGACGTGCCGGCTGGGATGCATTAGGTCGTTTGCAAAATTTCCGTCATCGGTAAACAGCAACAATCCCTCAGAATTAACATCCAAGCGTCCAACCGGAAAAACCCGCGCATCTATATCAGCAATCAAGTCTGCAACACAGCGTCTTCCTTTTTCATCCGACATTGTTGTAACATATCCGCGCGGTTTATGCAGCATAATATAAGTATACTGTTTTTTTCGGTTAATATAAAGATGTTCTCCTGAAACAATAATATCATCTTTCGGTAACGCCTTATCTCCTAATGAAACAAGTCTTCCGTTGACTTTAACCTGCTTGTTTTCAATTAATTCTTCCGCTTTTCTGCGAGAGCAATAACCGCTGTCTGCAATTAGTTTTTGAACTCTTATTTTTTCCATTCTTTTTCCATTCCTTTATTTTATCGTAAATCACTGAAAGATTGTTTTTCTGTTTCCAAGAAGATTTTTGCATTATTAATTCTTACACAGTTTTATTGCAATAACCCGCGAACATAATGAATGATTTTATACTTCAGATTTACAAACCACATTTTAATTCTATCCCACAGAGAATATTTGATTTCGGTAACATCCCGCTGAACATCCTCAGCTGCAATCAGAGTAGTAGCCCCGATCTCTTCTCCGTCAAGATACAGTTCAATTTTTCCCATCACATCGCCTGCATGAACAGGCGCATAATAAAAATGTTCTGCAATTACTTTTTGCGTAATATTCTTCAGCTTATTTTCTTCCACATTGACCATTGCCGAAGTAAGCGGTACCACTCCGACCTTCGAGGATTTTCCGCCGACAATATCTAATTGGATATCTTCATACTTGACATTATATTGCTGTGGTTTTACATCATTGAAACCGTAATTAAACATTAGCGTATGATCCTGCCAGTCGTTCGGTGCATTTAAAGTGACTGCAATTAAAGTCACTCCGTCCCTTTCCGCCGCTGAAACCAGGCAACGCCCCGACTTTTTTGTAAATCCAGTTTTTACACCGATTGCGCCCTTGTATTCATTCAATAAACGATTGTGGTTTTTCAGCCATCGTTCATAAGGCGGATTCCCGAATTCCACTTTTGCAATATTACGGGAACAGATATCCTGAAACGCATTGTTTTTCAATGCCACTCTGGCGAGCTTCGCCATATCATACGCAGTGGAATAATGCTGTTCATCATCCAACCCGGAAGGAGTAACAAAATGGGAATTTGTCATACCAATTGCTGCTGCACGCTGATTCATGATAGCAGCAAATTCTGCAATGCTTCCGCCGATCCGCACCGCCGCCGCATTTGCGGCATCGTTTCCGGAAGGAAGCAGCATACCGCATGCCAATGTACGCAATGATGCACTGTCTCCTGTCTGTAAACCCATTGATGAACCTTCTACTTGAATCGCTTTTTCATCCACAACAAATAATTCATCCAGGCAGTCAGACTCCAAGGTAATTAAGGCAGTCAAAATTTTAGTGGTACTTGCCATCGGCAGCTGCATATCTTTATTCTTTGAAAACAGTACTCTGCCTGTATCTGCCTCGATCAATACGGCGGCTTTTGCCGAAACAGATAACCCATCAGCCACAGCTTTTGAAGAAAAAGGCAGAATCAAAAAAATAAATAGTGTTGCGAAAAAACAAAGAAAAAGCTTTTTTTGCATCATACAAACGGTCATTCCTTTCTGCGAATTCACATGAAACGAGATTCATATAACACACGCCTGCATTTGACATTGTTCTGTCAAAGCAACAGATTCCTTTATATGAATTTCCATTCATCTATTTTTCGCCGATAAAGCCTGCAAAACCGCAAAAACAGGATTTGATGCTCCGGTATGCCGCTTTGCCATATCCATTAATACTTATGCAAACAAAGCTTGTATTTATTTGTTATATTATTCTTTGTCCTTGTCTTTTTTCTCTTTTGCGTCTTTTTTAGAGGAGCCGGATACCAGACCTGAAATTTTATCAATAACATCTGGTACCATATTGACCATTTTATCCGCTGTATTTGAGCTTAAAGACATTTGCAGCAATTTAACCTCCCCATTGGAAACCACTAAAAAAGCTAACGGATTGATCGAAATTCCCGCTCCTGCACCGCCGCCGAATAAATCCTTAGCGGTGTTTTTATTCGGCCAGTCAGAGCCGCCTGAACCAAAGCCGAAAGAAACCTTAGAAACCGGAATAATCACGGTACCGTCCGGCGTAGTGATCGGATCCCCGATGATGGTATTGACATCAATCATCTCCCGAATCTTCTGCATTGCTGTTCCCATCATTCCCTGGATCGGATGTTCCTGCTTATTTTCATTCATTTTAATTACCTCCTGTTTTGTATTCTATCTTTCGGACAGCTAGGCTGCCGCTTTCCTTTCAACCTGATTTGCAGGCTCTTCATTTGCTTTTGCTCTTTTAAAAGTATTTACCAAAATATTGAAAAACATACGAACTGCTGCAAAAACCACCACAAACACCCGGATCTTTAAAATTCCTTCTATCCAAACCTGTGTTTCAGGAATCGTAAAATCAACGGCAATATTAATTTTTTTGCATTTTATCGTTAAAAAATTCCTTAGGGCAGCTAACCCGCCATATACCGCTGCATTCCAATGTCCAAACCGGACCGCAGTTTCATCCGGTTCCTCTCCGCCTACAATAGCATGAAGAGAAAAATCGGTAATTTGTATCTGCCGCAGCATAAATTTAGTAGGACGAACTGCCGAATGAATAATATCAACTATTAAAAAGAAGGTTTCTTTCCAAGTTCTTTCTTCTGTTTTTTCTTTCTTCTGTCCGGAAGACTTCTTTGTGCCGGATTGTGATTTCCGGCTTGACTGCGCGCTTTTTTTCTTTTTATCAGACCTGACATCAGATTTTGCGGTTTCAGCTTCCGAATGAACCGATTGCTGTTCTTCCTCTATTCCTTGCTCGACATTCTTTGTAATTTCTTCTCCTGCTTTTTCAATCTCTTTCGGATAAAGTTTAAATTTAAACATTAAAACGCCAAAATGAAGATTTAAATCTTCATTTTCCGCTTGAAAAAACAACTTCAAAGGCAACAGCATAATGAAAAGCAACAGTAATAAAATACAACCTATTACAATCAACGCTATCAACAATACTGCCTCCTTTCGATAAATCCTTTCAGCGCGTCAAGACTCTGTTTTTTCTTCCTGTACCGATTGTTCCTCAGCAAGTTTATAATCCTCTACAACCTCATCCAGCATAACCTGACCGTTCTCATCCGGCAAAGGCGGAAGCTTGTCCAAACCGGACAGACCGAAGCAGCGAAGAAAGTTGATCGAAGTTTTATAGGAAATGGGGCGTCCCGGAACATCTAAACGTCCGGCTTCTTCCACCAGCCCTTTTTCTACCAGATTATTCACAATCTGAGAACTTTCTACGCCCCTAACCTGCTCGACAAAGCTTTTGGTTACCGGCTGATTGTAGGCAATGATAGCCAGAACTTCCATTGCAGCCTGTGAAAGCGGAATATTTTTCTTTATTTCCAATGCTTTTTTAACACAATCTGCAAAATCCGGATTGGTACACATTTGAAAGCTGTCATTCAGCTCCACGATACAAATGCCGCTCTCCTCTGTTTTTTTTCTGTCCTGCAATGTTTTACAAATTTTATATACCGTTTCTTCCTCCACTTCAACGGTATCCGCCAAACGCTTCACTGAAATCGGTTCACCGCTCGCGAATAAAATTGCTTCTATCGCCGCCTCCGTTTTTTTAATGTTCATCATTTATCATTCCAACCTGTCCTAATTTGTTTATTGGCTTTGACCGGCACGTTTTGTCCGATCGAAATACACATAAGTATTATCATCACTAACCGTAATTCGCTTGGATTTAATCAGCTCCAACATCGCCAAAAATGTAGCAACCATCTCGGAACGGTCACCGGTCGCAAAAAATTGATTATATTCTACTTTACCGCTGTTATAAAGCTTCCGTAATACAAAAATAATACGTGAGGTGACCGATACCATCCGTTTTGTAACAATTCCGGAAAAAGCGGACGCCGGCGGCGGCAGCTTGCGTTTTGCCTTCCCTATGACATCCAGATAAGCAAACAGCAGTTCATCCGGCATATGCTCCCGCGTATATGTTTTGTCAATCGGGATTTTCTCCGGTTGACGGACAAAAATATTATAGCCGTTATTTTGCAGTGCTAATCTGGCGGCAGCAGCCTTACAAGCCTGATATTCCAGCAATTGTCCGGTCAGTTCTTTTTTTAGATCCTCTGCTTCCTCGTGGCGGGGCAAAAGCGATACTGTCTTGATGTAAACCAATCTCGCAGCCATCTCTAAAAATTCACTTGCGACATCTAAATCCGCCATCTTCATCTCTGCAATAACATCCAGATACTGCTCCAAAAGTTTTGATATTTCAATATCATTGATGTTTAACTTATGCTTGGATATCAAATGAAGCAGCAAATCCAACGGACCTTCAAATACATCCAATTTGAAATTAAGTTGCATTTTTGTGATAAATCCTTTCCACTTTTGTCAGATCCAATCTTTCAATCCAAAATTTTTCTGACAGTCTGCATTATTGTATCAGCAGTTTACCGATAATATCAATAAAGCCGGTCAGGAAGTCCAGCAGATAAAATACTTTATTGGTCAGCCAGCTCAGCGGCGTATCCAACACATTCGTAAACATAATAACGGCAAAAAAAGCAATCATAATATAACGCTCATATTGCATAATCTGAAAATATATCTTTTCCGGCAGAAACAATCCGACTATGCGAGAGCCGTCAAGAGGCGGTATCGGCAACAAATTAAACACTGCCAATCCGACATTGATTGAAACAATATAAAACAGCAAAGTGCTCAAAACATTTAAAAACGTTAAGTCTACCGAATAAGAAATATACGCTGTAATTTTCCATAAAATCATAAAAACCAGAGCAATCAGCAGATTGGCTATCGGCCCTGCCGCAGCGGTAATTGCCATTCCCTGCTTTTGATTTTTAAAATTGCGCGGATTAATCGGAACCGGCTTTGCCCAGCCGTATCCGGTAAAAATCAATAGCACCGAGCCAATCGGATCTAAGTGCTTAATCGGATTTAAGGTCAAACGTCCCATCCATTTGGCAGTAGAGTCTCCCAATTTATTTGCCATCCAACCATGTGCAAGCTCGTGAAACGGCAGAATAAAAGCGGCAATCAAAATACGAGCCGCAATTGCTTCCGGCGACAAACTCAACAAACTATTTATAATCGGCATATTCATCTCATTCCTTTTTTGAAATTGCTTCGACGTAGTGCAGAACGCAATGTTTTGCCCTCATATACGGGCAAATGAGGAGGATCCCACGCAGCAAAATAGTATTTTACGCTATACTCCGAATGCAAACAGATAACTTATATTATTATAATGTTTTTTTCCATAAAATACAAGTCTGAAACACGTTTATTTATTTTAATTTCATTATTTATTATTTTTCTTTCTAAAAACACTTGCTTTTATGAGGAAAAGGTGATAATATATTAATGTTAACTTTCGATAGCCCCTATAAAGGAGGTGCAGACCATGGCTAAATGCGATATCTGTGGAAAAGGTGTCACTTTCGGAATTAAGGTTTCTCACTCTCACAGAAGATCTAACAGAACTTGGAAACCTAATGTAAAACGTGTTAAAGCAGTTGTTAATGGCAAACCTTGTCATATCTATGCCTGCACTCGTTGCTTACGCTCTGATAAAGTAACCCGTGCTATATAATGGAATATAGCTGGCGAAACAGTCCTTCACGGGCTGTTTTTGTTTTATATGAAAAAAGAGGCAAACGGTAAAAAGCGTTTGCCTCTTTCAGTCTGTCGAAAAACGATAAGTTGTAGCCCCTTTTAATGGAGAAACCGAGGACATGTGCATCGGTTTCGACCTCGACAACCCGCGTCGC
>CAUHFD010000155.1 GCA_959605275.1 uncultured Eubacteriales bacterium
ATGACAATACATTACAATCAAGGTTCATGTGTTGATTGTGGTTGATACGGGAGATATAATATTGTTAAGGGAATATCGGATTATAGCTACTTGCTGTAGAAGCACCACAGAATTTGTTTTGCGGCACAAATAGGTGGAATAGTTTGTCAGGGGTGAGATGGGTGAAAAACAAAATCTGTATTTCTTTGATGCTATCGGTCATGATTTGGATGGTTACAGCGTGTATTCCGTCGGTGGAAACGATTACCAAACAACCGGGTAATTATTTATATGGCAAAAACGAAAAAATCGAAATTGTAGATATTGAAAACAATCAAGTGATTGCAATTTTGACAATCAAAGACTGTTGTATATTGAAAAATTCCACGTTTAAGGTATCTGAATATAAAAATACCGACAGCAACGGCTCTGTCATATACGAGGATGTCAATTATGGACAGTTGATACAGGTTGATTATGATTTTGAAAACCAACCCGGCTATTCCAAGGAAATATCAGCACATAATTTTTCTGTAAAAAGCAGTAGTGGAGAGCATGCAAAAATAAATCGGTAGATAAAAAAATTTTCCTTTGATGCAGCCATTTTTTTTTTTGTGGCACTGAAAGAGAGAAGCGACCGGTTGGAGATTTCATTTACTTATGATATTTATCAATTCAGAGACACCGCCAAAATATCTCTAAATATTGCCGACATTGTTTTAGACGGCAGTAATTCTCATATCGCTGATACTTCGACAGTACTCTCTGCGTACAAAACAAATAGTTCTATTACATCCAATAAGGATGCGATTTCTTCTATTGATGATACAAAGGCTTCCTCCTTGTATTCTTCGGATAATCAACAAGTTTCAGTAACACATGAATATCTGATTGTAGTCATTATTTTGTTGACAGTTGCTTTGATTGCCGTATCCTCAGCATTGATTGTCAAGACAAGAACAAAACCATAATTTTCTCTAATACCGATCAAAAAAGCTGTCTGAAGCTTGCAGTGAGCTTCAGACAGCTTAATTTTTATCTTTTTAATATTGTTTGCCCCAGAACACCATCTTTTTGGCGGGTTTGCCGCAGCAAACACAGGTGTCTGCGATCTGTTCCTCATGAAATGGAATACAGCGTGATTTTACACCGGTATCCTCTTTGATTTTTTCCTCGCAGGCAACATCACCGCACCACATTGCTTTGATAAAGCCATTTTTTTCATTGGCGATTTGCAGGAACTCGTCATAGTTGGCGGCGGTGTAGGTGCGTTTTTCCCGATTTTGCAGTGCACGCTGATACAGTCCGTCGTGGACGGCTTGCAGTGCCGCAGGAATGGCGTTTTCCAGTTCGTCGAGAGAAACCGTGATTTTTTCGCGGTCATCCCGTTTTACCAAAACGCATTGGTTCGCTTCGATATCTTTCGGACCGATTTCCAACCGCAGCGGGACGCCTTTCATCTCGTATTGAGAGAATTTCCAACCCGGCGAATTGTCCGAATCATCCAGCTTGACTCGGCAGAACTTGCTCAAACGGCTGTATAATTCGTTTGCTTTATCCAAGACACCTTCTTTGTGCATGGCGATCGGGACAATGACCACCTGGATCGGCGCAATAGCGGGGGGCAATACCAATCCGTTGTTGTCGCCGTGGGTCATGATAATGCCGCCGATCAGACGGGTAGATACGCCCCATGAGGTTTGATGAGGATAAGCAAGCTTGTTATCTCTTCCGGTAAAGGTGATGTCAAACGCTTTGGCGAAGCCATCTCCGAAATAGTGGGAGGTACCTGCCTGCAAAGCGATTCCGTCATGCATCATTGCTTCAATGGTGTAGGTCGCCTGCGCGCCGGCGAACTGCTCTTTTTCGGTTTTTCTTCCTTTCAAAACAGGAATAGCAAGACTTTGTTCGCAGAAATCTGCATAAACATTCAGCATTCGAAGGGTTTCTTCCTGAGCTTCTTCAGCGGTTTCATGCATTGTATGACCTTCCTGCCATAAAAACTCTACGTTGCGCAGGAACGGACGGGTCGTTTTTTCCCATCTGACCACAGAGCACCATTGATTATATAGTTTGGGCAAATCCCGATAAGAATGAATGACATGGGCATAATGATCGCAAAAGAGGGTTTCGGAGGTCGGACGGACGCAAAGCCGTTCTGTCAGTTTTTCACTTCCGCCGTGAGTAACCCATGCTACCTCGGGGGCGAAGCCCTCCACATGGTCTTTTTCCTTTTGGAGCAGGCTTTCCGGAATAAACATCGGCATATAAACATTTTCATGTCCGGTTGCTTTAAAGCGGGCATCCAAATCCTTTTGGATGTTTTCCCAAATTGCGTAACCGTAAGGTTCAAACACCATGCAACCTCTCACACCGGAATAATCCACCAATTCCGCTTTTTTTACGACGTCGGTGTACCATTGTGCGAAGTCTTCCTCCATGGAGGTGATCGCCTCAACCATTTTCTTTTGATTTGCCATTTGATACAGTCTCCTTTTTTATCGACGAATCAATTTGATTCTTGAGAATGAATATGTTTCTTTTTATTTTCTTTTAGTTTCCATTTTGTCAGCGGGGCTTCGGCAGGACTTTCCGAATCAAAAGTATAGTTTGCACCACAGGAATCACAAGTCGCTGTGCCGGGTTTGTTGATGTTTTGGCATTTTGGGCATATCCAACGTTTTTGAGATTCCATTTTCGGCAGTTCCACATCACGAAAAATCTGGTTCTCCTGTTCCGGATCGACACCGTTTTCTGCTTTTTCATGCACACGGAATTTTTGCCGCAATGTGTCCAGGTCAATTTGCAAGTTATCAATTCGATCCAAGCATTGGATCAGCAGAAATAGTGGGACAAGAGACGCCATCGAGCCAACAAGTGAAAGGCATGCCAAAACAATACTGTTTGCCAGCAGAGTAAAGAAACTGAAAATTCCGATAATGATATCGAAGATGACAATTCCATACAGTATTTTTTTCATGTAACCAAGTCCTTTCTGTAAGAGGAAAGATCCGATGATGCCGTATAGGAAGGTATTGCCGCAATTAATAATAAGTATAACATGCTTAGCCGCGTATCGTCAAGGTATTTCGGGTGGATAAGCAAATATTTTTGCATAAAAAAACAGCTGAACAGGTAAATGTTCAGCCGTTTATCCATACAGATTGGATTAGAAATCAACTTTTTTGCCGTAATAGGTACAGGACAGCAATTTTTCCATTTCAGCCGGAGTAATTGCTCTCGGATTTGAGCCTGTGCAGGCGTCACCGACTGCCAGTTCTGCGATTTTCGGCAATTTTTCATTAAATTCTTTTTCGTCCACACCGAATTCTTTCAGCGTTTTCGGAATGTTCAGTTTGACGTTATAAGCGTCTATTTTGGCGATTAGCGCATCAACCAATTCGGCATCGGTTGCACCGGTCAGACCGACAGCACGCGCAATATCGGCATAGCGTTTCATTGCAGTAGCATCTTTGGCGTTATATTGGATGACATAGGGCAAATAAATCGCATTTGCGCATCCGTGCGGAATGTGACCTGTGCTGAATGTGGCACCGGTTTTATGTGCCATAGAGTGAACAATGCCCAGCAATGCATTAGAGAAAGCCATACCGGCAAGGCATTGCGCGTAGTGCATCTGTTCTCTGGCTTTCATGTCGCCGTTGTAGGAATCCGGCAGATAAGTGAATACCATCTCAATTGCCTTTAATGCAAGCGGATCGGTAAAAGGAGAGTTTAGGGTGGACACATACGCTTCAATTGCGTGTGTTAAAGCATCCATACCGGTGTGCGCCGTCAGCTTAGCAGGCATCGTTTCCGCCAAATCCGGATCTACGATGGCGATATCGGGTGTGATGTTAAAATCAGCAAGCGGATATTTGATTCCTTTCTGATAATCGGTAATAACTGAGAATGCAGTCACTTCGGTAGCGGTTCCGGAGGTAGAAGGGATCGCAAGGAATTTTGCTTTTTGACGCAGGGTAGGAAATGCAAAAGGCGTAATCAGATCCTCAAACTTTGTATCAGGATATTCATAAAAAGCCCACATTGCTTTTGCAGCGTCAATCGGTGAACCGCCGCCCATTGCAACGATCCAATCGGGCTCAAATTCCCGCATGACCTCCGCGCCTTTCATAACGGTTTCGACAGAAGGATCCGGCTCTACTCCTTCAAACAGTCTGGTTTCTATTCCGGCTTCTTTCAAGTTCTCTACGACACGATCTAAAAATCCGAAGCGTTTCATTGAGCCGCCGCCGACTACGATGATCGCTTTTTTACCGGACAAATGTTTTAATTCATCCAACGTGCCTTTGCCAAAATAAATGTCCCGTGGTAACGTAAACCTTGCCATAATAACAACTTCCTTTCATTTTTAGCCGGAATGCACCAGATAACTGTGTTATGCGGTTATAGGAAGCAGCCGGTTGTTTCATGTCATTTCTTGATAAACATTCAAGATTTTGTTAAATATTTATCAATCTAAACATATTATAAATCTTTACCTTTTAAAAATCAATATATGAATTGTATTTTTTATGTTAACAACAAGTCAAAAAAGTAAAAAATAAAATAAAATGGAAATTTATAGAAATAATAGTTAATGAATAAATGGAAAAGGAGCATCCGAAGATGCTCCGAAGAAGAAATATAATACACATAATGTAAAGAAAGGCATTGGATTTTATCAGTCCGAAAGCGAATATACCTTTGGCTTGTAAATTCATTCATAAAATGTTATAATAAAAAGCAAAGCAGCGACTCTTTGAAAAGAAAAACAGCGGTGAACAACGGCGAAGCTGTTTGCCGGCTGGTTTTCGTCGAAAAAGGGGGCATCATGGGGGATCGACTTGCGTAGCAAGCTGTACGCAGAGCAAGGCTTTGCCGCAGTGATCGCGTTTGTCCTTCGAGAGCGTTGTCGACTTTTTCGACACGTTCAGCAACGACCATTTTTTAAATGATCGTTGCTGATTTGCTTTGGATTGCGGGTGGTTTATATGCCATCGTAAAGGTTTTGCTCGATCATATGAGTCAGAGCGGTTGTCACACTTTGTTTGTCCTCTTTGTAAGTGATTCCGTACCATTTGTCCTCTGCAATTAAAGCGGTGACCTTTTTTTTGCCGGCGGATATCAAATCGGAAACGACGGAAGGCAAATAATATTCTGCTTTTGGCTCGTTTAAATGCGCTTTTAAAAATTCGATAAATCCCCGCTGTGCATATTCAAAAATATCAGGACGGAATCCCCAAAGGTTCATAGACACGATCGTATCCGGTGCAAGACGAATCCAGGTTTTTCCGTTGTCTTCGGTATATTTACAATGCACGATTTTGGTGCGCTCGGTAACCGATTGCAAGCAGCCGTTTTGTATTTCACAGACGCCTCTGGATACAGAGCCGTTTTCTGTCAGTGTGTTTGCCAAACGGAATCCGACCATACAGTAATCATCATTGTCGTTTTTTAAATATTCGGCTATTTTCTGAAATCCGGTTTTGCCGTAATAATCATCTGCATTGATGACCGCAAAAGGTTCTTTTACAACATCCTTGCAACAAAGGACTGCATGCGCCGTTCCCCATGGCTTGATGCGGTCCGGCGGGCAGATAAAACCTTCAGGCAGAGCGTCTGTTTCCTGAAACACATATTCAACGTGGACTTTTTGCGCAATACGATTCCCGACCAGTTGCTTAAAGCTGTCCTCAATTTCATGTTTGATTACAAAAACCACTTTGTTAAAGCTTGCTTTTAAGGCGTCATATACCGAAAAATCAAGAATGACTTCACCGTTGCTGCCGATCGGCTCCAGTTGCTTTAATCCGCCGAAACGGCTTCCCATGCCGGCAGCCATAACCACTAAAGTAATATTGTTGTTCATGACAGTCGTCTCCTATCTGCAATATTGTTTGACAATACTTTTCATTTCATCCCAGTGTTCTTCCATTTCATGCACCAGTTTCAACTGCGTGCGGCAGCGTACCAGGTTATGGGTTGCATATGCCGTTTTAAAATAGATGTCGCCTTCCAAATAATCAGTCAGGAAGCGCATCCCGCATTCTATGGTCATCATTTTGGCGCCTTCCGGCAATAGCATGATCTCGTCATTTCCAAGCATGCCGTTGCAACCGTCCAGAAAACCTTTGGTATAAATGCGGAACATATCGAGATCCAGACTGACTTTTGAGATATCTTGCTCATCTTCATTGGCAGTACTGGCACCGAAACGAATGGCATCTCCGAAATCGGTCACCGAAAAGCCCGGCATAATAGTATCGAGATCAATGACACATAATGCTTTTCGGGTTGCCGCGTCCAGCATCACGTTGTTGGATTTTGTGTCATTGTGGCTTACACGAAGGGGCAAAATCCCGCGTTTAAAGCTGTCCGTCAAAATAGGGTAAAAATCCTGTCGGGAAGTTAAAAAAGCAATTTCTTCCTGCACGTCTTTGACTCTCTGAAAAGCATCCTGTTCGACGGCTTTCAAAAAATGTTCAAATCTTTTGGGCGTGTTATGGAAGTTCGGAATGATTTCATATAAAGATTCGGCGGGGAAATCATTTAAGTAACGTTGGAATTTTCCGAATGCAACCGCACATTGATAGAAATCCTCTGGACAGTCGGGACGTTCCAGGCAGATTGAATCAGTGATGAAGTCATACATTCTCCAGTAAGAGCCGAATTGATCCTTAAAAAAAGCTTTATTATCCTTTGTGTGAATCAGAGACATCACTT
Source organism: uncultured Eubacteriales bacterium (assembly GCA_959605275.1). Taxonomy (GTDB): domain Bacteria; phylum Bacillota; class Clostridia; order Oscillospirales; family Ruminococcaceae; genus HGM13222. Next base: position 6,706 of record CAUHFD010000155.1, read on the forward strand.
CGCGGGGGTTGTCAGTTTGTGTTTGCAAAAAAGCGGTTACCCGTTCAATGTTCGCCATCACTTTTTCGGGTTCTTTAAAAACGTAGTGATTAATTGCCTGTAAAATATATTTATGTTCTTTTCCTGTTTTATCGTAGCAAATTACTAAGAAGGTGTCGTTGATGTGTCCGTTTCCGTAGGCAATGCATCCGTTCAGCGTACCTGTAATATTAAAATTGGAAATAGCGTCAATCATTTGTTGCAAATCTTTTTTCGGCATAATTGTGACCATTCC
>CAUHFD010000156.1 GCA_959605275.1 uncultured Eubacteriales bacterium
CCCACGGCAGACCGGTCGTTATTGTGACAAGCAAGTACGAGTTGGAGAAAAAATTTCATCGTATTGTGTAAGAAAAGGAGCATTCGGATGGAAAAGAAAATTCCGCTGCTTGTAGTGGTCGGTCCGACTGCTTCGGGAAAGACAGCGCTTGCGGTTTCGCTTGCAAAGCAGTTTCACGGCGAAGTGATCTCTGCTGATTCGATGCAGATTTATAAAAAAATGAATATAGCGACAGCGAAACCGACAAAAGCAGAGATGGACGGCGTTCCGCATCATTTGATAGACTGCCTGGATCTGTCGCAGAAGTTCAGCGTGGCGGATTATACCGCATTGGCGCATCAAAAAGCAGAAGAAATTTATGCACGGGGGCATTTGCCGATACTGGCGGGAGGAACCGGACTTTATATTGATTCGGTAGTGAATAATATTTCATTTTCTGAAATCAGGACAGATGAGGCATTACGTAAAGAATTGGCGCGGCTTGCAACGGAAAAAGGATCAGATTACCTGCTTGAGGAGCTTAGACAGTTTGATCCCGAGTCTGCCAAACGGCTTCATCCGAATAATTTACCTCGTATCATTCGAGCCATTGAGGTATATAAGTTAACCGGCATCACCATGACCGAACATCAGCGGCGCAGCAGACTGGAACCCACCGGATATCAATCGGTGATGATTGGACTTGATTTTCAGGATCGGCAAAAACTGTATGATCGGATTAATTTGAGAGTTGACCGGATGTTTGCCGATGGACTTTTAGAGGAAGCACAGGAAATACTGTCAAACAAAAATTTGGGAACAGCGCGGCAGGCAATTGGATATAAAGAATTGCAGCACTATTTTGACGGGCAGGAAAGTTTGGAAGAAGCAATTCAAAAAATTAAACAGGAAACACGCCGGTATGCAAAGCGGCAGTTGACCTGGTTTCGGCGGAATCCGCATATTCATTGGATTTATGTCGATTGCTGTCGAAATTTTGAAGAGGTGTCGGAACGGGCGGCGTTACTTTTAAATTTTATTGAATGATTTGCAAATTATTTTGTATTTTATCTAGAAATCTATGATATAATGTGATATTATATTAATAAGCAGTATGTGTACAGTATAAAATGCAATAAATTTATGTTTTATAAGGCATGTATGCGGGAAATATTACACGGAAGATCTGTGACGTGTAAATTTTGTGAATACGATATATGAAAGGGTGCAATTAGGTGAAAACGTTGAATTTGCAGGATATCTTTTTAAATCAAGCAAGGAAAGAGAAAATGCCGGTTACTATTTTTCTCACCAATGGCTTTCAATTCCGGGGAATCGTGCAGGGATTTGATAATTTTACCATTGTGCTGGATAGTGACGGAAAACAGAATTTAGTTTATAAGCATGCTGTTTCTACGATTGTTCCGTCCCGCCCTATTTCTATGTCTGAAGCGATGGAAAAAGCATCCGAGGAAACGAAAAGCGCTGAATAAATGACTTTCAAGCCTGCTTTTTGACGACGGAGAGAATGCTTTGTTTTCGTGCGGTTTTTGCTGAAAATAAGATAGGATGTATAAAGAGAAGGAAAGGAATGATTATCAGCGTGAATTCTAAAATAATCAAAATCATTTCTGTTTTACTTTCTGTGTTTATCATCCTGTATGTGATTACACAAGCTGTTTCTTTTTTCTATTCTCCATATGAAACGGAAACGGTCTTCGAAACCACTATTAATAACAGCATTCAGACAAGCGGCTTGGTGATTCGAGATGAAACCGTTATCGATCAAAAGAAGCAGGGAGTTCTTAGTTATCAGATTCCAAACGGCAGTAAGGTGTCTAAAAATTCGGTTATCGCGATGCGATATGCTACCGAACAGGACATGCTGACGCAGTCTAAAATAGAAAGTATCACCAAGGAAATCGATGTGTTGACGGAAGCGCAAAGAAAAGGCGCAACGATTGGCGCTACACTGGATTCTATTACTACGCAGCTGAACGAGACCTATTTGCAGTTGATGGGCGATTTAAATAATAACGCACTTGACGATTTGGAAGATTACAAGTTAAACATACAGGAGTTAATCAGTAAAAAACATATCATAATCGGGAAGCAAACGGACTATAATACTAAGATTGCCTCACTGCAAGCGGAGCAGAAAGAGCTAAAAAGCAGTATTCAAAGTAAGCCGACTTCGGTAACAGCAGAGAATTCCGGATATTTTGCCCAAACGGTGGATGGGTATGAAAAACAGTTCCGGTGCGCCGATGCAGATTCGGTATCCATAGATACGTTAAATCAATTGGTTGCACAGAAAAAAGAAGTGGATTCCAACAAAGGCGAAGATACTTATATTGGCAAATTAATTGACAGTTTCGAATGGAAATTAGTTGCGCTGGTGAATAAAACAGATATTACATCGATAAAAGTAGGTAGTTCCGTGCGGCTAATTTTTCATGCGTATGGCGATACCGAATATGAAGCAACAGTTGACTCTGTGGATTTTAATAAAGATCGAGAGCAAAATACGGTTGTTCTCAGCTGCAATGTGATGGATAATAATATTACCAGAATGCGAATAGAGGATGTAGAAATTGCCAAATCCTCGGTTACCGGAATCAAGGTTCCGAAAAAAGCGGTACGATACGAAAACGACGAATTAGGAGTATATGAAAAAATTCGGCAGAAGTTGTATTTCAGAAAGATAGACAAGCTGTATGAAACAGATGATTATATTATCAGTAAGATACATGAAGATGACGGCAATCATGAATATGTTCATCAATATGATGATGTTGTCATAAAAGGGAAGGATTTATATGACAAAAAGCCAGTTGGTTAGTCAGGAAGATCAAGAAGTTTTCTCTGCAATTGCCGAACGGCTTCATAAAATAGAGTACCAAATAGGAGAAGCTTGCGCAAAAAGCGGGAGGAACAGAGCCGATATTGCAGTCATGGCGGTGACAAAGACCGTGGCGCCGAAATATATTAATTTTGCGGTCCGGCAGGGGATTACTTTGTTGGGGGAAAATCGGGCGCAGGAACTGACAGAAAAGTATGATGATTATATCTTAAAGCAGGAAAACATTCATTTTATCGGACATCTTCAAACCAACAAAGTACGACAGATTATCGATAAAGTGTGTTTTATACAATCGGTCGATTCGTTACGGCTTGCACAGGAAATAGACCGGCAGGCTGAAAAACGTGACCGGATTATGGATGTTTTATTGGAAGTAAATATCGGGCAGGAAGCGAGCAAAAGCGGAGCGCCTGCCGGAGAAGTGCTTCCTTTGGCAGAAAGAGTGCTGCAGCTGTCACATCTTCGCTTCAGAGGATTGATGGCGATACCGACAGTGGAATATCCGGAACGGGATTTTGCAAAAGCGGAAGAACTGTTTCAGCAATTGCAGGAAAAGTTTTCCAATGTTGCCCCGGTGGATACTTTATCGCTCGGCATGTCGGGGGATTATCCGCTGGCTATTGAGCATGGTTCTACGTTGGTGCGGCTAGGTTCTGCAATATTCGGACCGCGAAAATAATCTTTTAAACAGCGGTTGCGAAGGACTATTGTCAAATATTAATGATTATTTTTTAGGAGGAGAAAAAATGAGTTTAATTGATAAGATGAAAAGCTTTATCGGGGCTGATGAGGAATATGAGGATGAAATGGGATTTGAAAAAAAAGAAAAAAACCAGGATGAAGAAATAGATGCGGAACCCTTTAACTATGATGCACCGGTTGCTTCCGGCAGCAAGAAAAACAATAAGGTAGTCAATATCCATGCGACGACACAGTTGCAGGTTGTATTGGTAAAGCCGGAGCGCTTTGATGATGCAAGTTCGGTTGCAGATCATTTGAATGATAAAAGAACGGTTGTACTTAATCTGGAATCCACCAATAAAGACGTGGCGAGACGGTTGGTTGACTTCTTAAGCGGAGTTGCGTATGCCAACAACGGACAGATTAAACGCGTGGCAGCCAGCACCTTTATCATTACTCCGTATAATGTAGATATTGTCGGAGATTTGCTGGACGAGCTCGAAAGCAACGGCGTGTATTTCTAAAATGGGAAAGTTTGACCGGATCGGCGCAGAGGGTACGGATGAGCTGTTCTTAGCCAGAATACAGGATATGGTGGATACGTGTACGCAAAAATGTATCCCGAAATTTACTGCGTTTTTAGATGAGAGCCAAGTGTTTGCGGCGAGTCGGTACTTGGAAAAAAATGCAGTTTCCGGATGTTGTTTTTGGGGTGGATATCCGGATGCCAAGCGAAAGATGCTTGGTGTTTTTCCGGACTATATGGAACCTTCCGGCGAGCATTTTCCGATTGCTTCCTTTACAATTACCTACCGTGTGGTCGATAAGCTGTCTCATCGGGATTTTTTAGGTTCTTTGATGGCTTTGCAGATCAAGCGGGAGGCGGTCGGAGATATTTTGGTTTCGGATGGAATTTGCAGTTTGTTTACCACCGATAAAGTGGCACCGCTTGTTTTATCAGAAATACAAAAGATTGGTCGAACCGGTGTGAAGATAGCGCAGGGACTCATTGCAGAACCGGTTGCAGAAGAAAAGTTTTTGGATATCAGCGGAACGGTTGCTTCTATGAGGCTTGATTGTGTGATTTCTTTGCTTACGGGAAAAAGCAGGGAAAAGACCAATGAGCTGATTAAGAGCGGCGTTGTTTCGGTGAATTATCAGATATGTGAAAATAACAGCATGTCTGTAAGCACCGGCGATATCATAACGGTGAAAGGCTTTGGCAAGGCGCGGGTTTCAGAAGAAATTCGAAAGACCAAAAAGGATCGCTATTTTATTGTGCTACAAAAATATATTTAAATAATCCTCTTTTTTGATGGAGAAAGATGGGGGTAATTGTCATGAACAGTAAAGAAATTTTAGACAAAAAGTTTGATAAAGCGGCAATGTTCGGATATAAAACGGAAGAAGTGGAAGACTATCTGAGGGAAGTTGCCCAATATGTTGACAGTGTGAATAAAGAAAAAGCTGTTTTGGAGAAGAAAATCCAGATATTAGCGGATAGGATCAATGAATACCGGAAAGATGAAGAAAGCATGAAGGAAGCTTTGCTCGGCGCACAGCGTTTGGGTAACACGGTGGTTTCCGAAGCAAAAGAAAAAGCAGAAAAACTGTTGGCTGACGCACAGGAAAAAGCGGATAAAATGCTTTCAGAAGCGGAAAAGGAAGCTTCAAGAGCAGTAACCGGTATCAAAATGCAAACCGAAAAAGAGCAGCAGACACTGCTGAAAATGCAAAGAGAAGTATCGAATTTTAAAACAAGATTGCTGTCCATTTATAAGTCCCATCTTGATTTAATTACTGCTTTGCCGGAAGAAGAAAAGGAACAGGTGAAAGAGGAGGCTCCGAAGAAGGAACAGCCGGAGCCGAAACCTGTCGAGCAAAAGCAGATTCAGCCGGAGCCTGTAAAGGCGCAGGAAGAGCCGAAACCTCCTGTTAAAAGTGAAGAGCCGGCTGATCCGGTGGAACAGGCAAAACGGGAATTGGAAAACACACAGCAGATTGCAAAGCAGCAGCTTCATGTGATCAATGAGGATAACGCAAAAACACAGCAGATTCCTTTTGTGAATAATAGTCAGCGGGTTTCCTTTAAATCGGAGCGGGTAGATATGGAAAGCTCTTTTGAATCAAAATTCGGTGAATTGAAATTCGGAAAAAATAATAAATAGTAAAAATTTGTACGAATGCCGCTTAGGGTGGCATTCGTATCGTGTTGTTATTTTAGAAAAATAAATTTTAGGAAAACACGGGGTATGAAAAATTGACCTATATTGCATTAGCGACAGCATTGGTGTTGATCGTTTTAGACCAGCTTATTAAAATTATTGTTGATGCCAATATGATGGTTTCGCAATCCATTCCGGTGATTCAGGATGTTTTGCATTTCACTTATGTTCAAAACGAAGGAGCTGCCTTTGGCATATTTCAAGGTCAGCGTTGGATTTTGGTTGGTGTTACTTCTGTGGTAATATTGGCGGGCATTTATTTGCTGGTTGCAAAGAAGCTGAAAAGCAATTTTCTGATTTGGTCTGTTGCCTTGGTGATTGCCGGAGGAGTCGGCAATTTGATTGACCGTATTTTCAGGCATTTTGTCATTGATTATATTGAAGTTCGGCTGATCAATTTTGCAGTTTTTAATTTTGCCGATTGCTGTGTTGTGGTGGGAACCATTATGATTGTTTGCTATCTTTTGTTCGGCGAGCTTTGGGCGAGGAAAAAAGCAAAATCGGTTGAGGAAACACCTGCTCAGGAGAATATATCCGAAGATATTACTGAAAATAATACAGAACATTGTGAAGCGAAAGCATCATTAAGCGGTCATGAACATGATGAATAATCCATTCGAATTTATTGCAGAACAACAGGATTCCGGAACGCGGATAGATCTTTTTCTGGTTCGTTTGCTTCCCGAGTTATCCCGTTCGGCAGTACAGAAGTTGCTGGAAAGCGGAAATGTTACTTGCAACGATGTAACGGTTGGCAAAAACTATAAGCTGCGATGCGGCGATTGTGTTACGGTTTTTGTTCCAGAACAGAAGCAGACTGCTCCGAAGCCGCAGAATATTCCCTTGGAAATCATTTATGAGGACGATGATTTGCTGGTGGTCAATAAGCCCAAAGGAATGGTTGTGCATCCGGCAGCCGGCAATGAAGAAAACACATTGGTGAATGCACTCCTTTATCATTGCGGTGAACATTTGTCACAGGTTAACGGAGAGATTCGTCCCGGTATTCTTCATCGTATTGATAAGAATACAAGCGGGTTGTTGGCAGTAGCAAAGAATGATGCGGCGCATCTTTTTTTGGCAGAGCAGATACAGGAACATAGCTTTACCAGAGAATATCGCGCTGTTGTATATGGCGTAGTGAAGCAGGAGTCCGGTGTTTGGAACGCACCCCTGGGCAGAAGCCGGGCGGATCGAAAGAAAAT
>CAUHFD010000157.1 GCA_959605275.1 uncultured Eubacteriales bacterium
GCCGCAGATACCGCAGCCTTCCACTTTAACCAAAATATCATCGTCACCGACTTCGGGGATCGGAAATTCCATGATTTCCATTTTTCTTTCTCCGGTCAACATCGAAACCTTAGCGGTTTTCGGAATAGATCCGGAAGAACTAGCCTGTGGTTTGGATGAGGTCATTTCAGACAAAACGGAACGAACAATATTTTGAATATCTTGTTCATTAACTTGCATATGAAACCTCTTCTTTCTGTAATGCACCTGGCATTACCATGGATTTTATATAATTCTGAAAGATTCCGTCATGACGCAGCGGCGTAATCTGGTAAAGCTGCGGGCAGAAGTCAATCCCTCTCCGGTAGGTCCGGCAATCGTGAAGGTGGTATGACCTTCGCCTCCGAAACCGATGCCGGCATAGGACGGTGCGTTCTTCACAAAGATGGTCGTTTCTACCGCACGGGCAAACTTGGTCAAGTTGTCCACATTCTTAGAATGCATATGCGCAGTATGGCGATTACCGTGTTCTGCCTGAACCGCTTTTTCAATTGCCTCATCAATATCGTTCACCGCTACGATCGGCAAAATCGGCATCATTAACTCATGCTGTACAAACGGATGCTCTGCTGTGGTCTCATAAATGATGCAGCGAATATCGTCCCCGACTTCGATTCCAACAGCAGCTAAAATCTTCTTCGCATCTCTGCCGACCCAATTTTTATTAATGGTTAATCCTTTTTCTGTCTCAACCATAACGGTTTTTAAAACCTTAGCGGCTTCCTCATCATTGATGAGATATGCACCGTTCTGAGTCATATAATAGGTTAACTCATCTCTGACATTGTCAAATACGAAAACCTCTTTTTCTGCGATGCAAGGCAGGTTATTATCAAAAGTACAGCCATCGATAATATCTTTTGCTGCTTTCTTGATATCTGCGGTATCATCTACGATAACCGGAGGATTTCCGGCACCGGCACCGATTGCCTTTTTACCGGAAGACAGCATTGCTTTTACAACGCCGGGACCGCCGGTACAAACCAGCATTCTGACCAATGGGCTCTTTACCATTGCATCAGCGGACTGCATGGTTGGTTTTGCAACCGAGCAAACCAAATTAGCAGGACCTCCACAAGCAATAGAAGCACGGTTTACCAAGTCCACTGCATAGTTCGCAGTCATTGTTGCGTGCGGATGAGGATTGAAGACAACCGCGTTTCCTGCTGCAAACATACCAATAGAATTACACAGTACGGTTTCACTCGGATTGGTACTCGGTGTTATACTACCTATAATACCAAAAGGAGCGGTTTCCGTCAAGGTTAAACCAAAATCTCCTGTTTTTGCAGTGGTTACCAAATCCTCTGTTCCCGGGGTTTTATTAGCAACCAGAATATGTTTCAGCGTTTTATGATCCACACGTCCCATTCCGGTTTCCTCTACGCCCATTTTTGCCATGATTTCAGCATCATCTAAAATCAGCTTTCGGATTTGAGTGATAATTTTTTCCTTGTCTTCCACAGACATTGCGCGAATTTTTTTGTAAGCTTCAGCAGCCGCTTGAATCGCTTCTTCCATAGTAGAAAAAATGCCGAAATATGCTCTTCCGTTATATGAAGTTGAAGTATAACCAAGGCTTTTTTCTGCTTTTGCTTCTTTTGCAGCAGATTTGCTTTCAGCAGCAGCTGTTTCAGAAGCAATTCTGGTAACTACTTTTTTTACAATTTCGCTTACCTGTGATTCTGTTATTGACTCGTTCACTTAATACCCTCCTTCAAATATTTTTTTACCAAATTCCGCAAGCGCCGTATCTTGTTCGGCAGATCCGCCGCTGACACCTAAAGCACCAACGATTTCACCATTTACAGTGAGTGTTACCCCCCCGCCGAAAATAACGATTTTTCCGGAATTCGTATATTGTAATCCATATAATGAAGCACCCGGCTGACTTAATTTCCCAACCTGTTCGGTACTCATTTTTAAGGATGTACTGGTAAAAGCTTTGTTTATTGCAATATCAATGCTTGCAATAAAGGCATCATCATCGCGTTTGAGACTCAAAAGGTTTCCGCCGTTATCACAAACCGCGGCAACCACTTTAATTCCCTGCTCGCGCGCTTTCATAATCACTACCTTGCAAAGGTCATCCGCAATATCGCTTAAATTTCGATGAGCAACGGCAAGATGAATACCTTCGGTAGAAATAGCAGCTTTTGCTTCCGGCACTGTTTCTTTTGCCGCGGGAGCACCATCCTCTGTATCAGCAAGTCTTGCCAACGCGTAGATGTAATCGGAAGTACGATTAATCCAACTTAACACTTCTCGGCTGATTCCGCCTATCTGAGAAAGTGCGATCGCTTCCCGTTCGCAACGCCGCATAACCGTCCGCGCAACATCCAAAGCTGCACCTCCGGCAGTTTTTCCCGGTGTGATAAATTCGGTAAAGCTGCCCGTTTGAGACATGATCGCATCGATTTCCTGCTCTTGGGCTTTTATTTTTTCCGCAGTGGCAAATTTTTCCGCTCCTGCAAGTTCACCGTTCAAAGCATAAATATCTTTTTGCAGTTGTTCTACTTTAGCAGATAAATCCGGATTTAAATGAGCTTTTGCCGTTCCAAGAGTAGAATTTGCCTCGTCCAAAGTTCCCAACACCGAAAAAATCGGACTATTTTTCGGGATATTTTTACGGTTCATGGTACTGGTAAATCCTCTGTCCCCTGCTTTTGTGTAAATACTCAACCGTTCTCACCCCCTTAATCCGACATTGCAAGACCGAGCGCTACCGCACTGTGCGGCTCCAAAAAGCCTAACAAATTGGCACGTCCAGACGCAATTCTATATGATGCAAGATATTCCGATAAAATATCGGGAATCTCAAAATCTTGTGAACTTCCGCCGACTAATACAACCGATCCGATTCCGCGAATCTCTCCGTTCGGTGAAACCGCTTTTAACGCACGTTCTACGTTTACAAGAAATACTTTTTTCTTGGCTTCCCGTCTAACCAACGCAATTTTATCAATGGTTAACCGATTGGAAGAACGAATCGGTACCAATCCGTCCGGTGTCACAATTACCACACGGGAAAACAACTCGGGTGGCAGCGGCTCCGAAGCAAATTTCACCGAAGAATCCTCAAAGCGCAGATACAGCAGTCCTTCTACTTTGGCTAGAGGATATTTTTTGATTAATTCAGCAATATCTCTGTCCTTTAAGTCCAGTTCCGAATTAATGATTTTTGTTACCATTTCACCGGCACCGGCATGATGAATTGATGTTACGTTTCCGCTGCGGTCAATGAGAGCCGCATCCGTCGAACCTCCGCCGAGATCAACAATCGCAAGCGGCGTGTCCGCACCGGGCGTTGTCAAAGCACCTTTCAGTGCCATTTCCGCCTCTTTCCCGGCAACTCTGACAGATATGCCGGTTTTTTCGGAGATTCCCTTAGCGATCGCTTCCATCGGAAGCTTCATTGTCTTGACCATGGCAGCCAACATCACGACGTTTTCCATCGCAGATTCATTCGCGATAGCACCCGCAACCTCAACCGAAGAAAACGTATCTGCTGATAACAGGTCCACGATGTGGAGTTTTTCGACATCCTCGCTGCACAATTCAGCCATCGTTTGCTTAATTCTGCTGATCAGTCCTCCGGCGTTGGTACCCGATTCTCCGATGACATCAATAATTTCTCCGGCATCCGCAACCGCTTTCATGATCGCATCCGCACCGCTGTTGACCTCAATCGTAATCGTCTTATTGGACCCGATAATCTTAATACTGCCGGCAGGAATTTTTTTGGTTTCCACCGAAGCGCCTTCAGCATGAAGGACCACGCCGGAACGACATCCGGTTAGGCTTCGTGCTACCGGGATAGCATCTCTGGTTTCATCGGGGGTTAAGCCGAACAATCCTGCGATGCCGTACGGATTCGAAAGCGTTTTGATGCTTTCTCCGTTATTTGCCACTTCAACAGCAGCCTTAACACCTAACTGAACCTTATCAATGCCGGAAACTTCATCGACAATCGGAATCACTCGTTTCAGCCGATTGGAAATCAGCACGCCGTCATCATTTTGAACGATCGCAGCTACGACATTGATACCGCGGTCAAAAGCCTCATTGAGCAATTTGGCGGACAAGTAATAAGGATATTGCTTGTCGATTACCGCAATCACTTCATCGGCTCGCTGCAGATCATTGATTGCCGCAGTTGTTCCGACTGCCAATCCGACACCGCCAGGAGTATCCGGGTTATGACCGATCATTGCCGAGCCAATTACCGTCGTTTCGCTGATGGTGTCCATAGACAAATCGCTGATAACCGGTGCCGCTTCGTTAATATGAATCTGACTGATTTGATTATAATTCAGATTTGCTTCGGTCAATGCGATATCCAAAGCAGTGATACAACCTTTCACGTTCTCGGTAGTGCCCTTTACACCGGTAGTAGCCGTCATTCCGGACGAGATATACCGAAAATTATGCGCGCACCGCCGAATCAAAACAGCCTCTGTCGTGGAATTTCCGATATCTATTCCGACAACATAATAGCATCCGGTCAGATCGTTATCCGTACTTTGCATATCCTCACCACCTAACTCGTCCAGATTGGATCTTATTTATTTCAATAAAATGCCACGTTTTTCATATACTGCACAAGCTTCGCTGACAAGCTGTGACAACAAAGGTGCATGATATTTATTGCGCAGCGTTTCTGCCATCTCTGCAAGCTGTTCTTTCGTCGCACGATTCGGACGAAGCATATCATACATTTTGATGACGACATCGTCCTCAATGGCGGTCATTTCAGCAGCGCGCCGCAGATTTTCTGCAATTTGTTTTTTTCCTGCACTCTCTGCAATATCTGCTTGATTTTGCAGCATCTGTGCAGAAATACGAACATCCTCAACCGAAACATTCCCCTTGCTGACTGCATCTAAGGAAATCTCACTGATGCTTTTTCCCGTCGGCGTTTTAATGATATCGCTGTGCTTTTCCATCAAAGGATAATCCGCCACAGTATATTTATCACCGTTAGACGCCGTCGGGTGCTTTACAGCGGCTGTTTCGATCTTACTTTTATCAGTAGTTTTTGCAACAGATTTCGGAGCTGCCGGAGCAGATATTTCTCCTTTTATATCTGCCGCAATTTTTGCTACTAAAGAATCAATTAACTGATCTTGCATCCGTTTCTCCCCTCCGTTTCCTTCCATCCGACTGTATTACTGCCATTCCACATTTAATTCAACCGGAGGATCGCCGGTTACAACATGTTCGGTTTCTTTAATATGAAGAATTGCCGCTTTTGCCTGAAATTTCGGTCTGGTCATGCAATCGTTAATGGTTTCAATCGGAACGGGAGATTGTCCTTTTGCATATCTGGCTGCGTTCTTTCCGATTTTCCGGTACAATTCCAACGTAAGAACCGGAGCTTGCGGAAACAATTCCAGATTGGTAAGCGGAAACAGATCCTTTTGATGAATGACTGCCGTTCCCTTGGATTGCAGTCCGACACCAATTCCGGACCCGCTCAACTTTGCAGCCCGCAGCGCAACGAATGCAACATCGGAAGTTTCCAATACGCGGACAAACCGCACTTTCATGCCTTCTTCCTCTATACCGGCAGCCACCTCACGCAGAACATCGCTATGCGATAATCCGCAAATAGTATGATGCTGGTATTCACCGAAAGCAGGAGCTAATCCGATAACAACTTCATCCGGATATTTTCCTTCTTGTGCAGTGCCGACTTCCGTAATTGTCATATTGCCGGTATGAAAGACAGAAGAATTCGATTCAGAAGCAACCGGCTGTTCCATCTGTGAAATAGCCGCTACCACTTTTTGAGTAATCTCTTGTATTAATTTTTCATCAAGGTTCATTCTGTTTTTCACCTCCGCTATGCAATACTCTCAGGATCTAATGCCTGAGGAATATCTTTGACTTTTTCCCATGCTTCCCCGTCTAAGCGATAGCCTGTTCCGGGACCAGCATAGGTGTTTGGATTGTTAATGGAGCTGTGTACATGAAAATCAGCATCCAAAATAGCGGATGTATGGAGGTAATCTCCGGACACGCGCTGTTTCAGCATTTCCAGAATGGAAATGGCAACATCGTTGCACTCGGTGCCTATTAACGCTTTCACGATATCAACACCGTTAAATTCTCCATCCTGAATCCGCTTCGCGGCTTTGAGATCCTCATTGATATCACGCTTAATTTTTATATCTTTGCTGCCGTGAGCCAAAACACATTCCTGCACTTCTTCATCACTGATTTCAGCAAATCCTAACTTTTTAAATACAATCTGCATGGCTTTTGCAGCTTTGGTTCTGACTTTTATGACATCTTCCTCGCTGACAGGACGTAAACCTCCGTCTACCTTCAAATCACGCTGTAAAATGTTATAATCATCAAAATCTTCGGCATCAAAATTAGAGCCTGCAAACATATTATCGTAGTTCGGAGTGGAACTGTATCCCGAAAAGATAAAATCAGTTCCCGGCAACATCTGCATCAACATTCTGGCAGTTCTTCTGATATCAGAATGAGAAAACGTTTGGTCATTACTGGAAGCGCATTCCAAACCGAGCATTGCTGCCAAAACATTTTCCGCAAGTACCGCACGAATTCCGGAAGGTACTGAACCTACCACGCCGATACAGCTGACAGAGCCATTCTGCGTACCCTGAACACCACCGCCCTTAATAACCAACAGGCATCTGGCCTCCAGATACGGCATGGATTTCTTCTCTGCGTTTCCCATCAAAGCTTCCGATCCGGTGCCCGAAGTACAACGCATCTTCATCCCGCGCGAAGCATAAGCCGCAGCTAAAAAAGTCTTAGAATACGGCGTATCATCACCGTCAATAAACACCTTTTCAGTGCCGTACACCGAAATCGTTTCCGCATAGGTTGTAATACCCA
>CAUHFD010000158.1 GCA_959605275.1 uncultured Eubacteriales bacterium
CGGGAATCGAACCCGCGTGTTCAGCTTGGGAAGCTGACATTCTGCCATTGAACTACGCCTGCAAAATATTAAAGTTTTTGATCATTGACATATAAATTTCTTGTTTTTTATGATATCATAATTGCAAGGCGGGTAAAAATCGCCGAGCGGGAATGATTCAATGTTCTCAGAAACACCCGAAATTTCTGATGTCGTTGATGTTTTGAGATTATTATATCACATTCTATTTGAAAAGTCGAGATTTTTTTCCAAATTTATAAGAAATAATTGCTTTCTTTGTCAAATAGGGGTATAATAGGGTTAGAATGAAAAAAGAGGTGTAAAAAAATGGATTTTGTAGTAACCAAAGATACAACCATCGGTGATATCTTAGACCATGACCGGACTACTGCCGAGTACTTCTTAGAAATGGGAATGCATTGTCTGGGATGCCCGTCAGCCAGAGGCGAATCAATTGAAATGGCATGCAGTGTGCATGGAGTAGATTGTATGGAACTGGTGGAAAAACTAAATAAACACTTATCTAAATAATGCAAAACGGAGCTGAACAAATCATCAGCTCCGTTTTGTTTTTTGACATATCACGTCTTTCACGGCTTTCATGTATGAGTCATGCCTGGAAAAGCATATACTGTTTATATGTAAAGGAGGCATGAGTACTATGTTTACCACACTCATTTCAATGGCACTGGAAAATTTGCTGTACTTAGCATTACATATTGAAGGAATCAGTTCTTTCCCAAAGCCATTATCTGCTGCAGATGAAAAAAAATACTTTGAATTGTATGAAAACGGCGACATCAACGCAAGAAATACGCTCATTGAGCATAATCTGAGATTAGTAGCACATATTGTCAAAAAATATTATACCGTCGCCAATGAACAGGATGACTTAATTTCCATCGGGACTATCGGGCTGATTAAAGCAGTAAACACTTTTAGCTATGATAAAGGGACAAGATTTGCAACATACGCCAGCAGATGCATAGAAAACCAGATATTAATGCATTTTCGAACAGCAAAAAAAACAACCGGAGATGTTTATATTAATGATCCGATTGAAACCGACAAAGATGGTAACGCACTCACTCTAATGGACATTGTTGCTGATGAAGAAAATATTATTGACAACATTGATTTAAAACTAAAATCCGAACAATTATATCAATTGATTATGAAATATCTGACCGAACGGGAACAATATATTATTCGACTCCGATACGGACTGGGCGGATGCAAACCTCTTACACAGCGAGAAGTCGCCGCAAAACTAAAAATATCTCGCTCCTATGTTAGCAGAATTGAAAAAAAAGCTTTAGAAAAGCTAAAGAAAAGGTTTGACGATAACGATATTCACAAACATTATTCCGATTTATCAAAACATTAATCCAAAATGAACCCTCAAGTCAATATTAATTATAAACAGCAACCCTGTAAAACAGTGGTTGCTGTTTTGCGTATATCTACAAAATATGACATACTATTGTCTGTTTTTCTAAATTTTAATGGACATATTTGTACTTTAGTGATATAATAATTAATTGTTCAAAAATACAATGAGATAAATTGGAGGAAGTATTGTGATTAGAGAAGATTTGCGTAACGTCGCAATCATCGCCCACGTTGACCACGGAAAAACTACATTGGTAGATGAAATGTTAAAACAAGGTGGTGCTTTCCGTGAAAATCAGGTAGTGGAAGACCGTGTTATGGATTCCAACGATCTGGAACGAGAGCGCGGCATCACAATTTTAGCCAAAAACACGGCAGCGCATTATAAAGGCGTTAAAATCAACATCATCGACACCCCCGGTCACGCAGATTTTGGTGGTGAAGTAGAGCGTGTACTCAAGATGGTAAACGGTGTGCTTCTATTAGTAGATGCGGCGGAAGGTCCCATGCCGCAAACCCGTTTTGTACTGCAAAAAGCATTGGAATTAGGACATCGTATTATTGTGATCGTAAATAAAATCGACCGTCCGGATGCCCGTCTGGACGAAATTGCAGATGAGGTGCTTGAACTACTGCTGGATTTGGATGCCAGTGAAGAACAACTGGAAAGCCCTATTTTATTCTGTTCCGGTCGTTCCGGTACCGCTTCCCTGTCTCAATATGAAGCCGGCACCGATTTGGTACCTTTGTTTGACACCATATTGGATTATATTCCTGCACCGGAAGGTGATCCGGATGATGATTTGCAGTTACTGGTATCTTCTATCGATTACAATGAATATGTCGGACGAATTGCAATCGGAAGAGTGGAAAGAGGCGTTATCAAGCAAAATCAGGAAGTTATGGTTTCCGATTACCATAACAGCAAAGAACCTTACCGCGGAAAAATTGTCAATATGTATCAGATAGAAGGATTAAACCGTGTTCCGGTCGATACCGCCACGGTTGGAGACATTGTTTGTTTTTCGGGTATTGAAAAAATTACGATCGGTGATACCATCACTTCAACCACAAAAGTGGAACCCTTGCCTTTTGTAAAAATCAGTGAACCGACCGTAGAAATGACTTTTTCGGTCAATGACAGCCCATTTGCGGGACGGGAAGGTAAGTTTGTTACCTCACGTCAGCTACGCGACCGGCTGTTTAAAGAACTTCTCAAAGATGTTTCTTTACGTGTATCCGAAACCGATACAACCGAAAGCTTTATTGTCAGCGGGCGTGGTGAAATGCATTTGTCCATTCTGATTGAAACCATGCGGCGAGAAGGTTTTGAACTGTCTGTTAGTACGCCCAGAGTGTTATTCAAAGAAATAGACGGCAAGAAATGTGAGCCGATTGAACGCCTTTTAATTGATGTTCCCGAAGAGTATATGGGAACTATCATGGAGAAGATGGGTGCACGCAAAGGCGAAATTGTCAGTATGCATCCACAAGGCTCTCGTATGAGAATGGAATTTTTGATTCCGTCTCGCGGATTGTTCGGATATCGAAATGAATTTATGACTGACACAAAGGGCGACGGAATTTTAAATACGTTGTTTGACAGCTACCAGCCGTATAAAGGCGATATTCCCCGCCGTGCTTCCGGATCTTTAATTTCCTTTGAAACCGGTGAAGCAGTCACTTACGGGCTGTACAATGCACAGGAACGCGGTACCCTGTTTATTGGTGCAGGTACTCCGGTATATGAAGGCATGGTAGTCGGCGCATCGCCTAAAGCGGAGGATTTGGTAGTGAATGTCTGCAAAAAGAAACATGTCACCAATATGCGTGCCTCCGGATCTGATGAAGCACTTCGTTTGGTAACGCCCCGCATTTTCAGCTTGGAAGAATCCATTGAATTTTTAGCGGAGGACGAGCTTTTAGAAGTAACTCCTAAAAGCCTTCGTATCCGCAAACGAATTTTAAGCAATCAACTTCGTGCAAAACAGCGAAACAAATAATGTCTACTGAATAATTCAATCATTTGGTTGGTTCGGCAGACATGAAATAAAACAGGCGATGGAATGTATTTCCATCGCCTGTTTTATCAGTAAATGATTCGATATTTTTTGCCGTGCCGGAATCATTAATCAATGTTGTCTTCAATATATTTTACAATATCGCCAACAGTTTTGATGTTTTCGACCTGATCGTCCGGAATCTCAAGGTCAAACTCTTCTTCCAAGGACATTACGAGATCAACAATATCCAACGAATCAGCGCCTAAATCATCAGCAATAGAAGCCTCTGGCGTTACCTTTTCTTCCTCAACGTCGAGTTGGTCGATTAAAATACTTTTTACTTTCTCAAATACCATCTCATTCATTCCTTTCTAAAAAATACAAATGTTATATATCATATTATACTTTTACAGTACGAGCCTGATAAAATATAATGCAATACCAAACGATTTTATTCCTGAAACACACCGATTTTTCTGAATTTATTATAACGGCTGTCTAACAAATTTTCAAGTGTTTTTTCAGAAAGTCTCTGCAAAGCCGATAAAATATATTCAGAAATGTTTTCAGCCATCATCTGATGGTTATTGTGCGCGCCACCTGACGGTTCTTTTATTATAACCTCACATACGCCAAATTGCAATAAGTCTTCTGCAGTTATTTTAGAAATATTTGCAGCTTCCATTTCACGGGAAGCGTCTTTCCATAAAATAGATGCGAACCCGCGCGGCGAAATCACCGAATATACCGCGTTTTCCAGCATTGCAAGCTCATCGCAAACACCGAGTGCCAAAGCACCTCCGCTGCCGCCTTCGCCCAGAACGATAGAGACAATCGGCACCTTAATATCAAAAAACTCCATTAAGTTCTTGGCAATCGCTTCACCCTGTCCCCGTTCTTCCGCACCGATTCCGCAAAATGCACCGGGCGTATCAATAAAGCAAATGATCGGGCGATGAAACTTTTCCGCTTGCTTCGCTAATCTCAGAGCTTTGCGATATCCCTCCGGATGCGGCATAGAAAAGTTGCTCTCCTTGTTTTCCTCGATGCTGCGCCCTTTGACCTGTGCGATAATGGTGACAGCAATTCCGTTTATGGTTGCAACGCCGCCGGTAATGGCTTTATCATCGCCGTAATAACGATCTCCGTGCATCTCATAATAGTCATCAAAAATCAACGGAATATAATCCTTTATCGTAGGACGGTTTTTATTGCGTACAATGGTCAGCCGGTCCCATGCAGTCAAATTAGCCATGATACTCACCATCCCTTCCCTGTTGATGATAAGAGATCAACCTGGATAGCGTGCGCCTCATTTTTTTTCGTTCCACGATCATATCAACAAATCCATGCTGCAACAAAAACTCCGCCGACTGGAAGTCATCCGGCAGTCGTTGCCTAATGGTTCCCTCTATTACCCGCCGACCTGCAAAACCGACCAACACCTTCGGCTCAGCAATAATAATATCTCCTAATGAAGCAAACGAAGCAGTAACACCACCGGTCGTCGGATCGGTCAAAACGGTAATATACAATAATCCTTTCGCACTGTGACGCCCAACCGCAGCAGAAGTTTTCGCCATCTGCATTAAAGAGATGATCCCTTCTTGCATCCGCGCTCCACCTGAAGCCGTAAAAAGCACCACCGGCAGTTTTTTTTCAGTAGCCCGTTCAAAAGCGCGGGCAATTTTTTCTCCCACAACCGAGCCCATGGAAGCCATCATAAAATGAGAATCCATAATACCAATGACACAAGGACGATTGCGAATCGTACATTCACCGGTTACAATTGCTTCCCGCAAACCCGTGTGTTTCTGTAATTCCTTGATTTTTTCAGGATAATCTTTGAAATCAAGCGGATTTGCGCTTTCCATATCAGCATCATACTCTGTAAAGGAATCCTTGTCGACTGTCAATTCCAACCGCTGACTCACCGTAAGCCTTGCATGATAACCACACTGCGCGCATACTCTTACACTGCCGATAAAATCTTCCATAAACATTACATTTTGACAGCGCGGACATTTAAATAAAAGGTCAGACGGAATGGTAACCTTTCCGTTTCCCTGATTTTTCGGTTCCTGGTCAAATCTTGATTTCACAACGTTAAAGATATCTTCCAGCAAGATAAAACCTCCCTCATTTTCTGATCGTACAGAACGTCAAACGACTGTATTCTCCGCTACATAATGGAAGTGCGGTTTAAAAATCCGATATCATAATCAGCTGTCTTAAAGGCATCATTGCGGATCAACTTCAGCTGAAAGTCAATATTGGTTTCGACGCCCTCCACCAAAAATTCCGCAAGCGCCCATTTCATTTTCTGAATTGCTTCTGCCCTGGTCGGCGCATATGCAATCAGCTTTGCAATCATACTGTCATAATACGGCGGAATGACATACCCTTGGTACACTGCACTGTCAACACGAACGCCGGGACCGCCGGGCATATGCAGACCGTTAATTTTGCCCGGGCATGGACGAAAATTAAAGCGAGGATTCTCTGCGTTTATTCTACACTCAATTGCGTGTCCCGTCAAGAGGATATCTTTCTGCTCAAATGAAAGTTTTTCTCCTGCCGCAATCAAAATTTGCTGTTTTACCAAATCAATTCCCGTTACCATCTCAGTTACAGGATGCTCAACTTGAATTCTGGTATTCATCTCCATAAAATAAAAGTTATGATATTTGTCAACCAGGAATTCAATAGTTCCCGCATTCCAATAATCACAAGCCAAAGCAGCTTTGCAAGCAGCTTCGCCCATTTTTTGGCGCAACTGCTCCGTCATGACCGGACTCGGGCATTCTTCCAAAACCTTTTGATTTCGGCGCTGCAGCGAACAATCCCGCTCGCCCAAATGAACGACGTTTCCGTATTTATCCGCCAACACCTGTATTTCGATATGTCTAGGATCTACAATGAATTTTTCAATATAAACGCCGTCGTTTCCGAAATAAGACAATGCCTCCTGTTTTGCAGCGGTCACCGCAGATTCCAAATCTGCAGGAGTTTCCACCATGCGGATACCACGTCCGCCGCCGCCTGCCGAAGCTTTTACCATAACTGGATATCCGATTTTCTCTGCGATTTGCTTTGCTTCCTGCATATCGGTAACAATTCCATCCGAACCGGGAACAACCGGAACACCTGCATTCTTCATCGTTGCCTTCGCAGTTGCTTTATCCCCCATTAAATCAATGGATTGTGCCTGTGGACCGATAAAAGTTACGCCGCATTTTTCACAGGTTTTAGCAAACAAGGAATTTTCGGACAAAAATCCAAATCCGGGATGAACTGCTTCCGCACCGGTCAATTCGCATGCTGCCAAAATAGCCTTAATATTCAAATAACTGTCCTTTGTTGCTGCCGGACCGATACAAATTGCTTCATCGGCAATCTGTGCATGAAGCGCATTGCGATCAGCCTCCGAAAAAACCGCAACCGTGCGGATCGAAAGCTCACGGCAGGCTCGGATAATCCGAACCGCAATTTCAC
>CAUHFD010000159.1 GCA_959605275.1 uncultured Eubacteriales bacterium
CTCCATGCAAGACCGTTTGAAGTTCGTTGTTTACCATATGCCATGCATTCTGTGGTGGTGGCAGGTCCTTTGCTGTCTAAGACCGCGCTGATCCAATCAACAGAACAAATACCCAAAAAGTCAATACTTCCGGTAGAGCCGGTTAAGATGGAATAAGCAATATCGGCATGTTGATACTGGAAGCACCCTCGGATAAAGGAAGCTAAGGTTTTGCCATATATAAATTCATCTTCAAGATGCGTCAAACAGGCTGATATAGATTCGTTTGCCAATTCATTCGGCAGCAATCCTACTGATAAAGCCATTGCATTAGACATAAAACAAAAAGAGGTATCTTTGATGCTTTTTTGAAGATAATTATCTTTGTTCCAAAGATGAGATAGAATGCCGTTTTTCAGTTGTTCGGCAACTGTCTGATAACGTCTTGCTTCTGTTTTATATCCTAAGGTTTCGGCAATAAACGCGCCGTCGGTAAAGGCATGGTATACAATGATATTCGTATAGGAAAATTTTCCGATATCATTTAAACAATGATCCCATATTCCTTTGGAAGTTTGGTATCTTTGGAAAAACAGTCCGTCATTTTCAATATACTGCCATAGATAATCAAGGCTTTTAGCCACAGTGTTCCAAAGTTTATTAGCCGTGTCACAGTCATTCGTAAAGAGCAAATAATCTGCCAGTGAAGGTACAAACCAAGCAGAAAAAATATCTGATTCATAATAACCGTAATCTTCGTCGGCAGGGGAACAAGCATCTTCCGGATAACAAACAGCCCAAATATAACCGTTAGGAAGTTGATGCCTTGCCAGCATAAAAAGCGTTTCTTTCATATAGGTTTGATCTTGAAAAGCGTAATATGCATTTCGCCCTGCCCAATCCAAATCGCCGCTCCACGGCAGTCTGTCTCTTTTAGCGCCGTCGGCTAAAAAGGGCTTTGAACGGGCAAATTCGTAATTTTCCAAACCGTCTTTAAAACAATCTTCCAAATATATTTCAGTGTTGTGATACACTTTGACTGAATAAGCAAATGCCCATTTTTCTACGGTTTGGCAAAATCCGATGGTTCCTTTCTGATATGTGGAATCAGAAAAAGAAAGTACGGAAATATCATTAATGTATACTGTGATATTGTTTTGCTCTGCAATGGTTTTAATACGGTAAATCATGTTGCAGAAAATAGGAATATGTAATATGGTACGTGGCGTTTGCTCATAATTGACCCCATTTTTGCGAATAAATGTTTGAAGCGAACCGTCCGTGTTTAAGCGAAACAAATAGCCATTGTCCTGATTCGCTGCGCGTATCAGCCATCCGATTCCCGAGGCACAATCCGGATTGCAGGCGATCTCTCCCGAAAATTCGAAAGTATAATCTGTCCATTCGATTCCGTTTTTATAAATACCGGCATCATTTCCTTTGGTCAGCGCACGTAAGGCAAGACGTCCGTCAATCGCTTCCCAACTGTGAGAATTGTTGATAGAAGCAATCTGCACAGTATAAGCGCTTGCATACCATAAACGATTTAGGCGCTCGTCATCTGACTCAAACAACCCGGCTGTTTCTGAGAGATCGGAAGTATAATAAATATAAAAATATTCTAATTCTACTTCACTGTCTTCGGTGTCTAACGTAATCATTACGAAGCGCTGCTGCCCTTGAATTAACGGATAAGAAAATATTCCGGTACGGCAAATGGTATATAACTCATAGCGGTTTGGATTGGCAGGCAAGACCGGCAATTCTACGCCCAAATATTTACAGCTTCCGCGAATAAAGTCACCTTGTTCTCCATAAATATCATCAACGATATAATCATACCAGTCGGAATAAGCGATGCGTAAAACAGGAATTCCTTTTTTAGAAGATACCCGAAAAACAGGATATCCTCCGGGAGAGGCTTCACCTAAGTCGATAATAAGGCGAGGCTTTGTGCCTCCGGCAGGATAGCTGAGACGAGTTGTCTCAGAGGATTCATTTAATATATTTTCCGGTTCAAAAACATTGTCGGTATAGCAATTGATTGCTTTTCCAAAGCAGTTTTTACAAGATGGCGTTATTACATAGGGGGAAAGCGCCATAAACAAATCAACACCTTTGATAGGAATGTAATAAGTTCGAAGCAGATCTGTACTTTTGTAAACTAGAGTTATCATTTATCACATCGCGCAGAAAACTCTGATGCAACCAAAAAGACATCTCCGCTCACAAACGAAGACACTGTCGGGTTTCTAGATTAAACTGTCTAAACTTGTACTGTTTTTATAATTACAATGATATCATTTAACCAGAAATAAGAACACCACAAAAAGTAATAAATCGGGTGCAGAAAATAAGAAATTGGTAAAAATTAAAAAGGATGAGTTGATTGACAAAATGATATTTCTAATGATATAATAACCAAGTTGAATATAAAAGTACGATGTTTTTTGCGAAAATAAATGAATTTTTGAAATTATCATAAAACAGGAGGAAGGTAAATGGGATTATTGAAGATTTCAAAATATTACAATCTGCAACCCTGATATTATTTTCTGTGGTTGAGTTGCTTTAGTCAAACCCGTTATAATATAATTAAACAAATAGCCCAAATGTTTTGGCATTGCGACGATTTTTTGGTCAAAAACATAGTACAAAATAATAAAACAGAATTGAGGGATTAATTATGATGAGAAAGGTTTGTTCTGTTCTGGTGACCCTGAGCATGATGATGGCACTGCTAGTCAGCTGCGGAGGCGGCACTGGAGATGCATCATCAAATACAGCAAGCGGCAATACCAATAATACGGATATGTTTAGTGAGGTCATCAGAGATTTAGGCGGCAAAACCATTAAATTTGCAAGTTTTTGGGCTGATTGGACCGGCGGAGAGAGTGCTTCTGTTGAGCAGCAAGAGTGTGCAAAGGCTCTTGAAGCGATTCAAAAGGATTATAATTGCAAAATCGAGTTAATCACGCTCACTGATACCTACACGCAGGATATTAATACCGCTATTGCATCTGGAACCATATACGCAAATATTTTGGAAATGCAGGCCGAGCATTTGACTTTAGCAAGCGGCGGCAATTTGATGAATGTAAAGGAAATCAAAAACCTTGAAATCGAAAAAAATAAATGGGATACCGATGCGGCACAGGCTACTTCGATTGGAAATAAGCAATATGGCGTTGGTTTCTTAATGCCTCAGCAGCAGTCTACCAATCGTAATGTATTGGTGTTTAATAAAGAGTTGGTTAACCAATATAGCTTGGGTAATTTCTATGAAATGGTTCAAAAAGGCGAGTGGACCTTTGACAAGTTTACTTCTGTATGTCAGGATGTTGTAACCAAATCCAACGGCGCGGTGCAGGGAATGATTGATCAATACGGTCAAGGCAATCATTTCATTTTTGCAAATGCCACCAGTCCTCTTGTGCTGAAAGACAATAAGTATCAGTTTAACGGGATGGACGAAAAAGTATTGCGTGCGCTGCAATTTTTACAGGATTACAATAAAAAAGGTTTGTATGATATCAAAGACTATGTTGGAAAAGATTACGGCTTAACGGAGTCTAATGTATTTATGTCGCGGAAAACCTTGTTTTTTAATACTGACTACTGGACTGTTCCGCAGATTTTTGCTTCGGGCATGCCGGATGATTACGGTATTTTGCCTTTCCCGAAGGGTCCGGATGCAGAAGATTATACTACCATCGTAACCAATTCACGTTATTTTAGCTTTATTAAAGGGGATCCGGATATTGAGGATGCAGCAACTATTATGGTGGCAATTGCCAATCGCTGTCATCTGACAAACGAGGAATGGATTCAAAAGCAGGCAGAAACTGCATTGCGCGACGATGAGTCCATTGAAATGCTGGAATTGATATTAAGCAGCCCGTCTGCGAATACTTCTGCAAATTCGCCGTTGGGATTGGAATATATAGTGGCAACGAATGATGTCATATATGATATGTCTAAGACTCCGAAACAGGCTATGGAAGGGATATCAGAAGCTTGTCAGGCGAAAATTAATGAGTATTACGGTCAAAAATAAGAGTTACGGTTAATGAGAACGAGAGGTACAGGTGGTAGAATGAATGGTAAAAAGCGGGTTCTTTGCGCTGTGATAGCTGCATTTTTGATATTCAGTCCATGCGCTCAGATGGCGGAGGCTGTTCAACCTGCTACGACTGACAAAGAAACATTAACGACAACATCATCGGATGATAATTCTTCCTATTATTACTATCAACAAAAATATGCGGATAAACCGTTTTGTAATCAGCAGCTTTCTTTGGACGGTGGACAGTTCAGTAGTGCAGAGAATGTACAGGTCGCCGATTATGAGGGAAGAAAAAATGTGGCAATGACCGGCGAAACCGGATCTGTGGCATATACTTTCTCCGTCCGACAGGAAGGATTGTATGCTATCAATCTGGAATACTTTCCCTTGGAAGGAAACGGGAATATTATCCAACGCGCGGTGTGTATTGATGGAAATATATTGGTCAGCGAACTGAATTCGGTAGAATTTCCGCGTGTTTTTAAAGATGATAGTGGGATTATCTCAGATATACAGGGAAATGATATTCGTCCTTCCCAATCAGAGCAGCGTTTCTGGGCCAATCGTTACATTAGAGATAATTGCGGATATTTTGGTGATCGGCTTTATTTTTATTTTTCTGCCGGGGAACACATTGTTAAGCTGGAAAGCTTACAGGAACCTATGGCAATCAGCAAAATTATTCTTGATTCGCAAAAACCGGAAATTGATACATATGAGTCATATCTGCAAACAGTAAAATCACAGGGAACATCAGAAGCCAATGGTGTTTTAACAGACGGAATTTTAAAAATACAAGCGGAAAATACCCTTCAAAAGTCGGATTTGAGCCTTTATCCGGTGAATGATATTTCTTCTTATAATACAATGCCTTATGATTACGCAAAGCAGAAATTAAATACAATCGGAGGCACTAAATGGCAGGATGTCGGACAATGGATTAGCTGGGAAGTTGATGTTCCGGCAACCGGGCTTTATTATATCGGGTTTCGCTTTAAACAGAATTTTATTAAACAATCTGTAAGAACGCTCTACATAGACGACACACTGCAGTTTGAGGAAGCCGCAGAAATCACCTTTCCGTTGGGAGATCGCTGGCAGCAGTGTCTGGCGGGCGGCGATACACCGTATTTGTTTTATTTTACCGCCGGCAAGCATGAAATCAAAATGGAGGTTTCCTTGGGATCTTCCAGCCAGTATATTATTATGGCGGAGCAGGTGCTGAAGGATTTGAATGACGCTAACTGGCAATTGATGACTGTGTTGGGAAGCTCTCCCGACACCAATCGGGATTATCAATTGGATAAATATTTCCCGGAGGTGATAGAAAATTTTAAATCTTCGGCAGATACTTTAGAGAGTATTGTATCGGGATGGGAAAGTATGGTTGGAGAGCGTGATTCCAGCATTGCCGAAATGCAGCAGTTAGCTCAGATGCTTACAACCATGTCAGACGATCCGGACAAGGTTGCAAAAATGTATTCTTATTTTAAGGATACATTGACTTCGTTCAGCAATCTGATTGTATCAGTCAGACAACAGCCCCTGTTACTCGACTATCTGTATTTGTATGAATCGAATATGGGAATACCGAAAGAAAAAACAAATATTTTCATGACGCTGAAGTACGGATGTCTGCGATTCTTCAGTTCGTTTGTAAACGATTACAGCACACTTTCCGCCGCGGATGGACAAACTGATATTACGGTTTGGGTCGGTAATGGTTTGTCCGGCGGACGTGATCAGGCGCAAGCGTTGAATCAATTGATTTTGCAAACTTTTACTTCTACAACCGGAATCAATGTTAATTTACAATTAGTGCCGCCTAATACGGTGCTGACAGCGAGTATTGCGAATAAAGGTCCGGACATTGCGCTACAGGTAAGCGCTTCCGACCCGGTCAATTATGCAATGCGGGGAGCTGCAGAAGATTTATCCGGTTATGACGGATTTGATACAGTCTGTGAAAATTTCAATCAAAACAGCTTGACTGCTTTTCAGTATCAAGGAGGCGTTTATGCACTTCCTGAAACCATGAGTTTTCCGATGATGTTTTATCGGAAAGACATTCTCCAAAAGCTGGGCATAAAAATCAATGATATCAAAACATGGGATGACGTTATTAAAATTTTACCGGTCATTCAGTCAAATAATATGAATTTCGGATTGCCGGCTTTTTCTTCTGTTACTGTAAGTACGGCACCTAACACTTATTTTATGTTTTTGTATCAGAACGGCGGTCAAATTTACAAAGACGGCGGCAGGGCAATTAATTTAGATGATAAGGTCAGCTTGGATGCGTTTTATTATTATATGCGTTTTTATACCAGTTACGGATTGCCGTTTATCTATAATTTTGAAACACGCTTCCGTACGGGGGAAATACCAATTGGTATTTCTGACTATACCACCTATAATTTGTTACAGATTTCCGCACCGGAGATACAGGGCTTATGGGGAATGACCACGGTTCCGGGTGTAAAACAGGCGGACGGAACCATTAATACAACTGTTCCGGTCAGTGTATCCGGCTGCGTTATGATGAAGACGGCGCAGGAAAAAGAAAAATGCTGGGAATTTTTAAAATGGTGGATTTCCGAAAACACGCAGTATAGCTTCGGTAAGGAGTTGGAAAGCGTCATGGGTGTCGGCGCACGGTATAATACCGCAAACCTTAAGGCATTGAATCGTTTGCCTTGGAATGCTGCTGATCGCACTGTCTTGCAAAAGCAAATGAATTCCCTGAAAGGAATTCCGGAAGTTCCGGGCGGATATATTGTTGCAAGAAATATTGATTTTGCGGTTAAGTCAGTATA
>CAUHFD010000160.1 GCA_959605275.1 uncultured Eubacteriales bacterium
GGAAGAGGGGGCAGGCATATAAGCGCAGTATTTTGCGGATTGTATGCGATGAAAAATGAGTATTTTACAATTAAAAGAGGGCAATTGCCAGAATTGTTATAAATGTATTCGGAACTGTCCGGTGAAATCAATAGAATTTAAAAACGGAAATGCAGCGGTTATTGAAAAGGAATGCATCTTATGCGGGGAATGTATTACCTGTTGTCCTCAACATACCAAGTATGTACGGAATGATGTCGGCGCTATTCAAAAGTTGTTTGAAGCAAACCGTCGTGTGGCTGTTTCTTTGGCTCCGTCCTGGAAAGCATACTATCCCGATGTGGAATTTGAACAAATGTCCTCCGGATTGAAAAAACTCGGTTTCTCGATTATAGAGGAAACGGCAATCGGCGCTTCTCAAGTTTCTTTAGAATATGACAAACTGCTGGAAAGCGGACAGATGAAAAACATTATATTTACTGCTTGCAGTTCTGCCGTTATGCTGGTAGAGCGGCATTATCCGTCGTTAATTAAGATGCTCGCTCCCGTTTCATCGCCTATGATGGCACATGGCAGATTGATGCGGGAATGTTACGGAGATATTAAAGTTGTATTTATCGGTCCTTGTTATTCTAAAAAGAATGAGGTTTCCGATCCGCTGTCCGGCGGGATGGTAAACTACGCCATTACCTTTGAGGAATTAGATAACTGGATGAATGAAAGCGAGATATCCTTTGACAGCAGTGACGGAGACGCTTACGGAGTAAAGGATTATAAAGCCCGGGTATATCCTAAACCATGCGGAATTTTGGAAACGCTGAAATCCAAAGATACTCATTATCGACGTATTGCGGTGGACGGTATTGATGAGTGTATGGAACTGTTTGACGCAATGGAAAAAGGAGAGATCGAAGGTGTTGCAGCAGAGGTAAATGTTTGTAAAGGCAGTTGTATCGGCGGTCCGGTGATGCGCAAGGCAGGAAAGCATGTATTTGTTGCCGAGCAATATATTACAGACGAGAAAATGCCGTATGATGAGCATTTTTCAAAAACATCAGAGAGTATTTTTCCGCATCCACGCGTATTTACAAACAGAAATCCCAATCTTGCTATGCCTACCGAGGAAGAGATTCGTGCGATTCTGGAGCAAACAGGTAAATATACACCGGAACAGGAATTAAACTGCGGAAGCTGCGGTTACAATAGCTGCCGTGAAAAAGCAATAGCAGTATATCAAGGAAAAGCTGATATTAATATGTGTTTGCCGTTTTTCAGAGAGCGTGCTGAGAGTATATCTAATACCATTTTAGCTAATTCACCGAATGCGATTTTTGCCGTAGACAGCGATTGTTTTGTACAGGATATGAATCAAACGGCGGAAAAGATGTTCCGGATTAAGCGGCAGGATTATATCGGTATGCCGATCAGCGAATTTATTATGGATGAAATTTTTGAAGAAGCTTGTAAGACAGAACTGCCGGTCATCAAAAAGGTGCGGCTTAGTGACACGCTGATTGTAGAGGAAACCGTTATTTACATTAAAAAGCATAAAATTTACGTTGCTTTTATAAAGGATATTACGGCAGATGAATTGAACGAAATGGAGCTGTCAAAAATCAGAGAACATACCATTGAAATTGCGCAGAATGTCATTGATAAGCAAATGCGGGTGGCGCAGGAGATTGCCAGCCTGTTAGGAGAAACCACTGCGGAAACCAAGGTTGCGTTGACCAACTTGAAGCATTCGATGGAGAATCAGCCTCAGTAATAGGAATCAAACATATCAAAAGATTTCGGTACGGAAAGCGGAGAAAATATGAATTTGTTTACCGATTGTGCTTATGAAAGCTTGAACAAATACGGCGAGGAGCTGTGTGGCGATAAGGTTGAGTTTGTAAAGGGAAAAGACTTTACACTTGCTGTTTTGGCAGATGGACTGGGAAGCGGCGTGAAAGCCAATATATTGTCTACTCTTACAAGCAAAATTATTGCGACAATGCTGGCAAATGGCTCCAGTTTGCGGGACGCGGTAGAGACAATTGCCAGTACCTTGCCGGTGTGTTCAGTAAGGGGGATAGCCTATTCTACCTTTACTATTATGCATGTGCAGGATAATGGCAATGCATATATTGCCGAATTTGATAACCCGAATCTGGTTTTTATGCGGGATAATCAGATTTTGGAGCTTGATAGACAGGAATTGGATATTGACGGCAAAAAAATATATATGACCAAAATGCAGATGCAGCCAAATGACTTGATGATCGCGTTTTCAGATGGAGTAGTCCACGCGGGAGTAGGATGTTTGCTCGACTTGGGATGGCATTACGATAATATTGTAAAATATATTAAAGAAAATATTGTATACGATATGTCTCCGACTGAGATTGCCCGAAAAATTTTGCTCACCGTTAACACGTTATATATGAATAAATGCGGAGATGACAGCACTGTTTGCGTGTTGAAAATCAAAAAAGCACTGCCGGTTACGATTATGGTTGGTCCGCCGGTACATCCCGAGGATGACGAAACGGTGGTGCATAAGCTCGTCGATGCAGACGGCTTGAAGGTTGTATGCGGTGGAACGACTTCTCAAATTGTCAGCCGGGTTACCGGGAACCCGCTGGATGTATCCATTGATTATTATAATCCGGCGGTTCCGCCTACTGCCGAAATAAAGGGAATCGATATGGTTACCGAGGGGGTCCTGACGCTGGGTAAAGCGGCGGAAATCATTAAAAATTATCTGGGCGCCAGCGAGGAAAAATGGGATACTTACAGTCTAAACAAAAAAGACGGTGCTACCAGACTTGCAAAAATATGGCTGCAGGAATGTACCAGCGTGAATTTTTTGGTGGGAAGAGCACTGAATCCGGCACATCAAAATCCAGATTTACCGGTTAATTTGAGTTTAAAATTAAATTTGATTAAAGAAATTGTTTCGATTTTGCAGGAATTAGGAAAAAGAGTAACAGTAGAATATTTCTAAAACCGCTAGGTCTGATAACGCACGCCCTCAATATGCAAATATCGAATATTAATAAACTGATAGGTATCTAATGGTCGGCAGAGAGAATCATTGGTATGAGATGCAATTAAAATGTTGCTGCTGTTGGGGATTTCACCGGTATCGGTTACAATCAAGGTGTGATAAAAATTATGGTTTTCATCACCCAACTGAATCACATCTCCCGGCTGCATTGCTTCAATCATAGTTTCGGACGCAAAAGGTCCGGGTCCTTGATTTTGAATCAGAAAACGATGCAAATATTGGACGCCGGTCCAAGATGCGGTACGGTTGTCCGATGATATGTAATACCAGCCGTATATCGGGGTAAAATTCATAATATAGTTTGCATGATAGATGCATTGAGATACAAAGTTGGTGCAGTCACCGCCCAGTCCCTGAAAGTCCAGGTAGCGAGGGTTTCGCCGGTATGCCCATTCGGTTGCATATGCTACGGCCTTTTCTCTATTGTATTCAGTAATTTGCAGCATCAGCTTGCCTCCGGTTTTTTTATGTTCCAATCTTAATAATCTATTAAACTAAGCTTTTGGGAGATTTTATAATCAAAAGAGGAACAGTTGTAATTTTAATATTCTATCATATGCACCAGAGATAAAATCGTGAATTAAAGGAAATATATATGGAAATTTTTATTGATGCAGATGGTTGCCCAGTCGTTGATTTGACATTGGAAATTGCTGTTAAGTATCAATTGAAGACAGTCATTTTATGTGATACTTCTCATGAATTTCAACGAGATGGAGCAGAAACCATTGTAGTGTCTAAAGGGACAGATAGTGTTGATTTTGCTTTAGTCAATCGAATACAGAGCGGAGATATCGCTGTTACACAGGATTATGGATTAGCTGCAATGTGCATGGCAAAAGGTGCAATACCAATCAGCCAGAACGGTATGGTTTATACCGATGAGAATATTGATGCATTACTCTTGGCACGGCACACCGCTAAAAAGATTCGAAATGCGGGAGGCAGATTAAAAGGAAGCAGAAAGCGTACTAGGCAACAGAATATTGATTTTGTAAAGGAACTGGAAAGATTAATTTGTACCTCACGCTCGGAAAAATAAATGATTAGACACCGAATAAGACTTATACTAAAATCTAATGAAACACTTTCATTCTTTTCGGTCTGAATTGCGTCAGAAAGTGTTATCCTCCTTGCTGGGCGTCAGCCCAGCGGTGTCGTCTGCCTTTTCTGACACAATTCATCCTCGAAAATCGATTAATGCTTTTAATCAGATTTTAGTATTAAATAACGATTGCAAATGCTTTTGCCGTTGTTTGACAATTGAGAAAAGTGCAAGGTTTTTATTTGTTTTCTGATAAAAACCTTGCACTTTAAATTTTTGATTTTTCAGCAGGTATTAGATATTTTCGTATATCATTGATATCCTGTAAAAGTCATTTTATGTTTTTGATTTTTTATCTTTGTTTTGAGTAATTTTTCTTAGAACAATCAAACTGAAAAAGAGTACAAATCCTGTAAGAGAAATAATCGCGGAGATTTTCAGTAAAGGTGTTTTATACTCTAATTCAATGCGATGGTCACCTTCAGATATCGGTAGTGCCATGAACATAGTGTTTGCTTTTAACAACTCTGCTTTTTCTCCATCGACATATGCTGTCCATCCTCTTGAATAGGGAATCGATAAAAATAGAATTTTGGAAGAGCTTACATGAATATCGCCCTTTATATTATCTTCTGATATCATGATGTTTTTCAGGCTTTCCGCTCTCAAATCATCCATGTTTTTAGAAAAATTTTCCATCGGCTGGCAAATAACACTAATATCCTCAAGGATAAATTCTCCCGGTTTTGCAAATTGTATGATAATTTCTTTTTTACTATCCTTTTCATATCCAAAATTGATTAGAAACTCATGCCTTCCACCATACAGCTGAGAACTATTTGTGATGAAATTAATGATGTTTTTTGTGGTTTGGGCGTCAGATTTGGCGGTAACCGGTAATGATACTTCAGAAGATTTTTCATCGAAATTTACATAAAGATAAGTTTCGCTGTATTGCAATCCCTCAAAATGAAGGGTAATAGTTGCTCCTTCCTTTGTAACAAGGTAATTGTTTCCATCAATTGTAATGCCGTCGCTTTTAGTGATGCGATAAGGTATTTGTAAAGAGTCAAATTTTAAGTTTGAGTTTTTATTTGCATCTATATCCCTATCTAAAACAACAGATTTTCCCATTACTTCTTGTTTCTCACTGGGAAGCAAGTTTTCGTAAACATCTCTTGTTATATATGATGAATAGGTATAACCAAGAGGTAATGCATTATTGTTATGATAGACACTGTATTTTTTTCCGTTGATAGAGTAATTATTGATATGTGAAAAACCATATGGCAAAGGTTCATTTGAATTTTCATTGGGTAAAACATAGTAATTAACAGAAGTAAGTGCGTTCAGAATTGTTCTGTTATCCAATGATTTGAGCAGATAATTGCTATTTTCTTGAAGTCCCATCTCTTTGTATAAATTAAACATATTGGAGTTGGAAAGACTCCAATAATATACAGTACTGCTCAATCCACCTTGCATGGATTCATTTAATTCTAAAGACCGAGGTCCGGAATATCTTAGAAAGCTTTGATCTTCAATTTCCTTAGCGCCTAATTGTACGGCATGATCCTGTGTAGTAAATATATCGTTATTCACTTGATTGATGTTTATAAACTCTGACACATAATTGAATTCACTTGGTGCATACCCATACAAAGCAGTTACACAAACGGATAACACTACTAACAAAGTGGTTCCAACGGGAATTATCTTTTTATGATAATTTGAAGCAGCACAGCATTGCCCCAGCAAAACCAAGGCAACAGCCGCTATTACAAGGCTTGCCATAGCATTTTCTGTTCGAGAAACTTTTAATAGACAACATATCAAAAAATAGGCAAATAAAATGCCAGAAATCACACATAGCTCTTTTTTATTTAACTGAAATAAATCTTCCCATACAAAAACTAAAATGAGAGCAATCAAAAAGCTATATCCCCAAATCCATCTATTCGTTATATAAGAAAATCCATTAAAAATATGTCCGAATACTGGAAAAAGGAGCATTATGCTCAGAAGAATAAAGCCAAATTTAATCGCTGTATTTTGTTTCTTCTTTAAAAATAAAAGAGAAATTGTTATCAGTGATATGCCGGTATAACCCATAAAAGACCAGTAGCCATTACTGGCAAAGGAAAGAAACGCAGAAAAAAAGCCTTCATAATATGATTTTGGATAAAGGAAATCATAAACATAATCGTTATTTAATCTTGCATCTCCGAAAAATCTTGATAAAACAGGGATTAGAATTATACTTGCCATCATGATCCCTAAAACGGCATAGAATAACAGCTTTAAAACAAGCAAAACTGCTTTCAATAGTTCATTTTTTCCGTATAGCATAAACAGTCTGATAACAACATATATTACGGTCAATAATACAATCATATAAAAGAAGTAAAAATTACTTATGCAAGATAAAAACACAGCAATAATAAAAACGAAAGGATTTTTTTTATCAATTATTTTTTCTATTCCGAGTAAAATGAGCGGGAAAAAAATCATTGGATTTATAAAATAAGGATGGCGAACCGATGCAACTAAACCGAATGCCGAAAAAACATAAATAAAAGAACCTGACAGCACCCCCAATCTGCTTGTTTTTGTAACTTTAAAACAATAAGCGGAAAAGGTTAGTCCTGCTGAATAGAGCCGAAGCAAAATCAGAAATCCATATAGATATACTGTATATTTACTGGGAACAAAAGCTGATAAAA
>CAUHFD010000161.1 GCA_959605275.1 uncultured Eubacteriales bacterium
ATCAGCAAACCATTTGGAGCCGTTTCCTTCGTCTCCCCCTTGCCAAAATTGAGGAACCGTTCCGTACATGCTCCAAGAGTTGGCTGCACCGCTTGACGAGCGATATTGAAGCACGTGATCGCCATCTCCCAAGCTTGACAGCCAACGCCCGCCAAAATAAGTGCGATATCCGCCTCCCAAGTCACTGCTTAATTTCACTATAAACGGACAATAGTTATATGCCGGTGCACCTGATGTGGTGGGACGGTTAACAATAGAATTGTATGATGCAAAACTGCTGGTACTTTGCGGGCTAATCATAGATGTAAAATCCTTTTGTTCCATTCGTATAGACCGTACTAAAAAAGATGGCTGTTTGGCTACCACATAGACGTCATGTCTGCCGGTAATATTGGCGGTAACATTTACACAAACTTCGGTAAAATTAAACCAATCACCGGTGCGTTTTCCGTTTAATGCGGCTACTAAAGTACCGGTTGGACTATCTAATCTAACCTCCAAATTTGTTTCGGGATATGTGCTTCCAACCGCAACACTGTCTTTATTGCTTGCCTGATCAAAATAGATCTGCTTGACGCCGGGATTACCAAAATCAATATCCTCGAACACATAATAATTTTGTGAGAAGCTTGTATTGGCCTCAAAGGCTTCACTGCCCGTAACCGGATCACGTGAAAGAGTCATGCCAATCGAAAAATCAGCTGCATGTGAGTCAAAATAGCTATATGCCGAACGGTAATTTCTTTCAACGAATTCAATAGATTTATAGGTAGAATTTATTTGCTTCACTACAAAATAAATATCTCGTTCGCCGCGAACTGTTTTCGTAATATTTGCTTCAAGTACAGACCAGTTATTCCAATCTCCCGTTCGTTTAGCGCTGAAGGTTCCAATTAATTCTCCTGTCGGCGAATCCACGCGTATTTCAATATTAGTTCCCGCAAAAGCAGAGCCAATGCTGACCGAACTGTTGTTGGAAGCTTGACGAATAAGCACTGTATCTAAACCCAAATCACCAAAATTATAATCCAGAAAAGCAAAATAATGTGTTTCATTTGCCTGCGTTGGCTCCAATTTTCCGAAAACATCGTCTTTTGAATCCCACGTTTCAGACATACCCGACATTGTATCAGCCGTTACAGCCGTGATTTGACGATACGGTTGGCGTTCAATAAATTCGACGGACTTAATAACAATACTGGACATCTTTACGACAAAATAAACATCTTGAACGCCGGTAACGACCTGATTCATTCGTACATACGTTGCTTCCCAATTTTGCCAGTTCCCTGTTCTTTTCGCACGAAACACACCAATTAACGTACCGGTTTTGCTTCCAATTCGAGCTTCAACAGCAGTATCAGAATAATATTTTCCTACATCAACACCGGTCAAATTACTGGCTTGCTTTATTCGGATATCCGCAAGACCGTTCGTGCCAAAATCCATTGATTTAAATGCGAAATAATGTTCGTTTCCACTGCCTGATTCTACGGCGTCCATACTTGAATCCTTTGGATCCCAAGTTAAACTCATACCGACGCTCTCATCAGCGAAAGCCGGATAAAACACCTTAAAAGGAGAAGCTGTAAGCGGAACATTTGCGTGGCTCATTGGTAGTTCGAGAGTCAAAAAACATACTAATAAACAAACGGACAAAAAAACTACGCGAAATCTTTTCATTACATCATCCCATTCACTTGAATTTTATATTTTACCGGCAGCGAAGGCTAGATTTTTGCGCTGACATGTAACATTACCCCATACTAAAACACTGCGCACTCATCCTCCTTTCTTTGGTAATAATCTCAACATGAATCAGCAATAGCACGATTTGAACGATGAATAATACTACTGTTCTCGTTATCATCCTATTTATTGGAGTTTCCAAAAACA
This sequence comes from uncultured Eubacteriales bacterium, assembly GCA_959605275.1. GTDB lineage: Bacteria > Bacillota > Clostridia > Oscillospirales > Ruminococcaceae > HGM13222. Next base: position 1,897 of record CAUHFD010000161.1, read on the forward strand.
CATAATAAGATTTTTTGTTCGAGCTTAAAGGTGTTTTTCCGAATGTTATAACCCGACACGTATAATCATTGGCTCCCCTTTTAAGCTATTTCAATATTAACTCATTCCCGTTCAAATATCAGTGATCTGCAATCATTCTCATCGACAAAAATCTTAGCCATAGCGCCTGCAAAATCAACTTGCAAAAATATACAGACGGAGGATTCCAATACAATTAAGAGTGCACTGGTCACTTAATACGAGTTTCTGAAATAAAAGAAGATTTATCTTTAAGCATTCCATTATCTTACACTTATGGTGATTCTTTTATAGTTCAAAAAAACCACTTTGTTATGCGGATATCATCATCCAGACGCATGATAAGACAAATCGCAATCAATAACAAAATGGTCAAACAACAAATACATGTCACTGAGCTTCAATTGGCAAATCCAACAAAGAATCTTTATAACAGACTTTTTAATAAAACTGCCCAAATTTCCGTACATGGATAAATCGTTATACAGATAATTGTCGAACATAGAGGTATCCTATCTCAGTCAACATCTCGTATCAGTAACCGGACTCCAATAACAAAATTTAGGCAGTTTTATGAATTATTCAATTATTTTTCTCAGTTTTTTCTTTAAAACATCATAGGATGCTTTCACCTCTTCAAACGTTCTCTGTTTTTGAATATTCCACGTATTCTCTGCGAGAAAAGGCAAACGTTCTAATAAGAGATCTCTCTCGTCTATTACGCCCTGTTCTGTATTTTCAATATAGTGACTGCTAATCCGATCACCCCATGCAAGCAGTTGTCCGCCGCAGATATCGGAATCGGGATCGATCTCAAGACCCGTATGAAGATATGGAGACCCCCCATGTACCGGCTGCCATTTATAAATAGACCAATCATAAATGTTTTTCGGCTCCCAGCAAACAAGAGAAGTCACGACATATAACGGATTCCAGGAACAATTTATGATTCGGAATCCCGCCTTTAAGAGATCCGGCGTTGTTTGATAATAATTCTCCCAACTCATTAATAGTATATCTTTAGAGACATATTCATTCACTTCTTTTGAAAAACCTTCCCATGCAATCGGAATTTTCCCGCTTGCAAACACCGCATCAGCCATTTTCTGTACAAAATTTGCATACATCCGTTCTGCGAACAAATGTGATTCCATGTTATTCGGATCAATTCCAAGAGATTGACCGTATTCCCTGCATGCAGTACATTCAGCCCATTTCTTGATTTCCGCTTCATCTCCCCCAATGTGAATATATTCTGAGTCAGGAAACATCCGACATAGTTCGGAAAACAAATCCTGCATAGCGCGAATAGAGTCAGCATGCTGACAGATAATCCCAGAAGTGCCAAACAGTTCAGGATAGCTCTGTTGAAACGGCTCGCAGTGTCCCGGAACATCGATTTCAGGCACAATCATTACACCTCTTGCAGAAGCATATTCATTCAGTCTTTTAATTTCATCTTTTGTATAATGCCGTCCTTTGGTAGATAATTTTGGGAAACAATCAGACGGCAAGGTGTAACTTTGCGTATCCGTAAAATGCAAATGGAGGATATTCACCCTATAAAAATAACACATGTCTACATATTGCAGTAAATATCGAAAAGGATGCCAGCATCTTGCAAGATCTACCATCATTCCGCGATACACGCAATCACTTTGATCCGTAATTGTTAACTCCGGCAATACAAGCATACCGTCTGCTTCCTCCGCAATTTGCAAAATAGCAGAAAATGCATTGTGTAAACCGGACATATCCTCCGCATGAACAGAAACAGCATTTTTCTCACAATGTATAATATATTGTCCACTCTTTAGGGTAGTCTCTCGGTATATTTTGAATGTCCCCTCCCCATATTCAAACTTAAGACCGAGTAACTTTTCCGCATATCCCGCAAAAACAACTGTTGCTTCTTTAAAAGCATTTTCCATACAACACAATATAGGTCTGCAAACACATTTCGTCGGTTTGACTTGCAATCCATCAATATGCTTGGGAGTGGGTATACATTGAATCATCTAAATCACAGCCCTTATTATAAAATTCAACAACAATTTTTTCTTCTTTATTTAAAACCGCTTACAATAATATCTTGCGATTCAGCATCTCCGGTAGACATACAGTTTCGACTATAATTTAGCCACAAATTTAAATCTGCCAACAGGGGTACAGGTGCCATGTAAATACATGTCCTTTATGCTTTTCAGCGGTATATCGGAAACTGTCCATTGAAAGTAGATCATATTGTGAAATAATTCTTTAGGCAACACAACAGCAATATCGTATTCCCGAAAGATTATCTTTGCTTTGCCGATTTTATTTTCTTCTCCATTTATAACAGAGAAAATATCGGTCTCTTGCTCTGCCGATTTCATACACACCATGTATTCGTTTTCTCCGCTAGAACAGAACAATTTCACTTCAACATTCTGTTTCCACGGGAACAGCGATTCTGCAGTACTGACTAAAAAATACACATTCTTTTGATCTTGTAATAATTTCAGCGAAACAAATCTATTGACTGCCGAAGAATCCTCAAAATACATCTTTTCATATCCTGGAAATTGGCGCAATGTTACTGCAGGACGGAATGGACAGATTTCCGATGCCGTTTCTGCTTGCGCAAAAATATCTGAATTATTTTCAATAATGCGAACAGAATACAAATCAGCATCATATCCTTTAAATCTGCGAATATTAGATACGGTCTGCATATAGTAGTTATCTTCCAGTACGCCATCCATAGGCTCAATATCACGACTATATTCTTCATCCGCATTATCCACAAACAAAATCGGACGTTCTTTACTTCCCTGAATACGATTCATCGTCCATTCGTTCCATCCGGTTAAAAAAATGGTCTCAGCATCAGATTGAATCGCCGCATCCCACTGCTCTTGATAATTATATCCATAAAGTTTAGAATCAGCTGTAATATGATTCTTTCCGTTATAATAGCTGCGACTATGATTCCCTGTCTCGCCGTATAATGCAGAATCTCCCATAGAAAGTTGTGGATGCTGTGCCGGGGAAACACTAATTACCCCATGTTTTCCGTCTTTATCATAATATACTGTCTGCGGCATAATAAAACTTATCCATGGAAAAGCATTTTGGCGATCAGGCTCAATCGGCCATTGTGCTTCACGAATCGTGAAAAATTGTTTTATTTCAGCAGAGCATTCTTCTTCATGAGTAATAAGTAGCGGCTTTCCATCAACACAATACCACAAATCCGGGTACACGTTTTTTTTGTAGATTTCTTCATATATTCTCTGAGCTGTTTCGCCTGCATAAGAATTAGTAAAATATCCTATTTGAGGCACTTTAAATCCCTGTCTCCTACCATCCTCCAAAACTTCCATTAGAGAAACTGCTACATCAGGATAAGTAAATGCATTGGTTGTATCAAAAAGCAAAAAATCAATATCCGCTTGCACAAACAACTCAACATGTTTGCTCATAACCCATTTTTCTCTGGAGAGATAATATCCGTATATTGGTTTCCCCCAGTAATATAAAACAGGCTCTGTTCCCCATAGCTTATCATCCGGTTTGTAGCCCGCTTTCGGATCTTTGCGTAAAATATCAGAAATATTTTGTACTTGCAGTTCATCCGGATTACCGTGTTCTCCATTCCATAGAAAATAAAACAATCCTACCTTTTTATCCTCTCTTTTTTTTGATTCTAACGATAATTTTCTTCCCAAGGCATCTACTGCACCCACCGCATAACTTTTTCTTTCCATTATAGCCCTCCAAAAACACCTGTTGTTTATTCTTTTACACCGGCGCTTGCCATACCTTCAATGACATTGCTTTGTGTAATAATAAACACCGTAATAGGAACAATCATCATAATAACCGCCACAGCCGAACCGATTCCGGCTCGAGCAATTCCAGCTGTCATAATTTGCCCAAGTGCATAATTGAGTGTTTTTAATTCTTCGGAATAAATATAAGGATTAGCGCCCATAGACCATAAAGATTGAACGGCAAACACAATTAAAGTCAGCCATGCCGCCTTTACATTAGGCATCACAATTTTCCAAAAGATACAATATTCGCTGTCTCCGTCGATACGTGCCGCCTCTAGCATGGCATCGTGTATCTGCTCCATGAATTGCTTCATCAGATAAACCCCCATCGTGCTTCCAAGTACTGGGACCAGAACAGCCAGATAGGTATCAATCCAGCCGAGTTTTGCCATAACCAGATAACTCGGAATAGCAGTCACAGCAGTGCTGAACATCAATGAAAAAAAGATGATTTTAAAATAAATCTGATGTCCCGGGAATTTGTGCTTCGCCAAAGGATACGCACACATAGAACCAAAAATAATCTGACCTACCGTTCCGAGAATCGTAATCAGCAAGGTATTAAAGACATATCGCAACAATGGAACTACCGAATCATTCATTACCGTCAATAAATCACTATAATTTTGGAAAGTCGGATTCATAACATAAAATTTTGGCGGGAATATCCAAAGCTCATTTAATGGCTTGAACGAATTGATAATAGCTAAAAACAGCGGTGCCGCTGTAAAAGCTCCAATTATAGTCAAAAAAAGTGCAACCATTATATTTCCACCAACGGTTCGATTTACTTTTTTTGCGCGGAAAAGCCGTTTCCTTCTTTTCTGCTCTTTTACTTTTTCATACACAGGAAACTCTCTCCTTTCGCCTTATTTACCCATTTTAGATAACAACTTTTGTACAATAAAATTGGAGCCTACCATAATAGCAAACAAAACGGTGGCTATGGCGCACGCATAGCCCATCTCATATCGTATGGATCCATAATCAGATAAATGATTCATAATGGTATGCGCCGCAT
>CAUHFD010000162.1 GCA_959605275.1 uncultured Eubacteriales bacterium
TTATGTTATAATAATGAAATGATAAAATAAGAGGAAAGAAGAGAAGAAAATGACAAAAATTAAAAAAGCAGTTATTCCTGCGGCGGGATTGGGCACCAGAGTGCTGCCTGCATCCAAAGCTATGCCCAAAGAAATGCTGCCCATTGTAGATAAACCGGCAATTCAATATATTGTGGAGGAAGCCGTAAAAAGCGGCATAGAGGATATTTTAATTATTACCAGCCGCGGAAAAACTACGGTGGAAGACCATTTTGATCGTTCTCCGGAATTGGAAAGCAGATTGCTTGCAAGCGGCAAAACAGAGGTATATGAGCAATTGGTAAATATCTCCAAGCTTGCTAATATCAGTTATATTCGGCAAAAGGAGACCAAGGGTTTAGGACATGCTATTCTTTGTGCGAAGACTTTTGTCGGCAATGATCCGTTTGCCGTTTTATACGGTGATGATGTAATCATCGGGGATAAGCCTGCCTGCGGACAGTTGTGTGAAGCATATCAAAAGTATGGTCTTGGTGTAGTTGGTATTAAAGAAGTAAGCCTTGAGGCAATTCAAAAATATTCTTCCATGAAAACAGAACATTTACAGGATAATATGTTCCGGATTTCCGATATGGTGGAAAAGCCAAAGCCGGAAGAAGTTTTTTCTCTTTATTCCATTTTAGGCAGATGCGTGCTGCCGCCGGAGATATTTGCTATTTTAGAGGATACGAAGCCCGGCGCCGGAGGAGAAATCCAATTAACTGATGCCATGAAAAAATTGGCACAGGTTCGTGGTATGATAGGTGTGGATTTTGTCGGCAAGCGATATGATATGGGGAATAAGCTCGGAATTTTACAGGCAATCGTTGAGGTCGGATTAAATCACGAAGAGATCGGCGAGGATTTCCGGACATATCTGAAATCTATTGTAAACAGTTTATAAATGATTTAGGATTCTTTTTACCTTTTTCAAACAACGGATGTACTTCATTTCATCAGGGAAGGAATTGGATAATAAATGAGCAAAATAAAAGTTACCGTTGACAGTACATGTGATTTATCTCCCGAATTGCTTGAAAAATATCAAATATCAGTATCTCCTCTTTATATTGTGAAAGACGGTCAATCTTTAAAGGACGGGGTAGAAATTACGCCGCAGGATATTTACGATTATGTAGATCTGACCGGCAATGTTACAACGACTGCTGCAGTCTCGGTCACTGACTATCTTGAATTTTTTAAGCCGTTTGTGGAAGAAGGATATGAAGTTGTTCATATCAATATCAGTACGGGATTTTCCAGTTGTTACCAAAACGCTTGCATTGCGGCAGAAGAACTCGGAAATGTTTATCCGGTGGATTCTTTGAATCTTTCAACCGGAAGCGGACTTTCGGCGTTAGAGGCAGTAACTCTTGCAGAGAAGGGACTGTCCGGCGTGGAAATTAAAGAGTATTTGGACACGCAGGTTGTGCCCAAGGTAGAGGCAAGCTTTGTGATTGATACGCTGAAATATTTGCATAAGGGCGGCAGATGTTCTTCGGTTGCAGCTTTGGGGGCAAATCTGCTCAAACTCAAGCCGTGTATTGAGGTGCAGAACGGGTTGATGCATGTCGGAAAAAAATATCGCGGTGCTATTGATAAATGTATCGGTGAATATGTGACAAACCGTTTGAAAGATCGGGAAGATATCAATTATAAACGCATTTTTATCACGCATACCGATTGCCCGCCTACAGTGATTGAAGCTACCAAAAAGGCAGTACAGCAATACGGCCATTTTGAAGAAGTCTTGGAAACCAAAGCGGGATGTACGATTTCCAACCATTGCGGTCCCGGTACACTGGGTGTTTTGTTTATTCGCAAATAATATGTCCGATAATAGGACTGCTGCAAATGCTCCAAACACGCAAAAATTGTATATGTTCTATAAAAAATACAGAGCAACCGTATTCAGTTGCCCTGTATTTTTTGTACATTTCTTGATGCGAAATCCAAAGTGAGCATGAATGAAAGAATATTTGACAAGTTCACAAATTGTTTACAAGTTTATTTGTCAAAAAAGCGATTCTGAATCGTCTAATAGGTAGAAACAATAATTTCCGGAAATTTATTGTGAGAGTGATTGTATGAAAGAGGGAAAAGCATCAGAAAAAGTCAACACAAACGTTTCTGATTTACAATGCCAGAAGTGGATCAACGAAATAACTGAAGGCAGTACAGAAGCGCTGAAGTTACTCTATGAATCCATGTATCGACCGTTGCTTTTGTTTGTGATGTCTGTTTTACGCAATCCGGTCATTGCGGAGGATATCGTTCAGGAAACGTTTATCAAAGTTTATCAGAAGGCAGATCAATTTCAAAAAAAATCAACTGCGAAAACTTGGATATTTTCTATCGCCAAGCATTTATGTATGGATTCAATCGCAACAAAGCAATGCGATAATATTCCGGATCATATCGTATGTTCTGATGGGGATTTTTCGCGGTTGGAGACAAACGAGGCACTGAATCAGTTAGAAGATGAGGAACAGCAGGTAATCATTTTATACGTATTTGGAGGACTCAAAATCAAGAAGATTGCTGAATTACTTTCTATTTCTGAAAAACAGGCATATTACCGAAAAAAGACCGCGACAGAGAAATTAAAATCCTATTTCACAAGTTAATATCGGAAAGGAGAGAGCGCAATGACGGAAAAGAAAACATTTCGTCGCTTAAGGGAAGAAACAATGACGCCGCAGCCGTCTGTTGATCAATTATTTGCAAAGTTAGGGTTTGCGATGCCGGAAGAACAGCAGCCTGTCAGAAACAGACAAAAGCACTGGATTCCTGCTGTGGCGCTTGGCTGCACGGCGGCGGTAGCAATTGGTGTTTGTATACCGACTTACCGGAACTTGCAAGAAAATAACGGCATTATGCCGTCAGCGCAAGTTTCCTCAGCACCTGCAAAAGAAACCCAGAAATTAGTGTGGGGATATGATGGGGAAACTCAAAATGAGATGATATATACGGTTTCTCCTGCTCTCCAAAAGGAACTGGATAAACCGGAAAATAAAGAGGCGCTGTTTAGAGTAAGAATCGAATGTTATGGCAATACGAATCAATTCGGGGCGGTGCTTGATGGTTATGAATACCAAGGAGAAACCTATCAAACCATTTGGCAAACAAGAAATGAGCTTCAGACTTCTATATTGAATAAATATGGAATTGTAATTAATAATGATAAAAGTGTGGTGGATCACTTTTATATTGAAAATGATTATTACGATTACCTATATCGGTTGGAAGAAAATCAAGAATTCAGAGTAGAACGCCAAAAACTCTATGATTATATAGAAAAAGAAAAAGCCTGTAAACGCCAATTTTATTTAGATCAGAATGCATCTTTATCGGAAATGGGCATTATACTGGAGCCGGTCATAGATAATTTTTATATTGCAGATAGCAGTAATAACTTTTATGCAACTCTGACTAAGGAGCAGATCAATGTGATGCTTCAGTCAAGATCCAGTTACAGATATCATCTTGCTCTGCCGCCCCGACCGGAGGGATATGACCGCAGAATTGTCGATACATTGGCGCTGGTATTAGAGCGGGGAAGCAGAGAAACTTATCAGGTGATCGTTTATTCCACCTTGTGCCGATCGATGGGAAACGGTGTTTCAGGGTATAATTCTGATTTGATTCGATTATTGCGGGAGAAAGAAATCACGCAGGAGTTTGGTGATAATTTTCTGGCAGCCATCAGAAAACGGCATAATATCGAGGACTGTTATTTGCCGCAATACTATATCGATAGTGAAGGAGAACGTTGTCTGCAAAAGGATTGGAAAGCTGGAAAAGTAAAATATGATAACGGAAAGTGGTATTCATACTTTGATGGCGGTTGTTTTAAGGCAAAACTGACAAAGGAGCAAATTTTGGAATTGGCACAGGACGATGATGTGCGTGCCATCTGCCTAAGCAGTGATGACCCCGATTATATGGCACCCGATTTTGTCTATAGTGAATAAAATTGTTCTGCAAACATTCTGCTTACAAATCTCAATTTTCCCGTATCTGTGCCGTGTGGAGCTGCTGAATGACTTCTGTGACACTTTTAAAAATTTGGAAGGACGGTTCTGCTTCCGGATCGCAGTTGGTAAAAATAATCAGCATATAGGGATGAGTATCGTACACAATCGCGGCGTCATGGAAATTGCCATTCCACCAGCCGTATTTATGCGCAATAGTGATACCGGGTACTCCTTTTTGAATCTGTTGATTGTATTTTGTTTTTTTCATAAAGCCAAGCAGCTTGTTTGCATTCACGTTTCCTTCTTTTGCTTTATCATATACGCGGTGATAATAAATTGCACAATCTCTGGCTGTGATACGGTTCATTGCATTGGCTCCGGCCGAAACGCCCAGCTCCTTGGTAAAGCTTTGAAATTTTGAGGGGGTGTAGACGTCACGCAGCATATAAAAAGCGATATTATCGCTGAAACGAATCGAATATTCAATCAGTTGCTCTGGTCGTAAAAGTGCTGCCGTAAGGCATCTCGGCGATTTTTCCGGCGCCCTCTCTGAAATTCTTTTCAGTGTAGGTAAACGTTCTTCCTAAATTTGCCTTTCCTTGTTCTGCCAATTCGTATATATACATCATATACGGCACTTTAATGACACTAGCAGGGTGGAATACCCGGTTGGAATCGAATTCGATTTTTCGTCCGGTTTCCAGATCTTCGTAATATACGGCAATGTTATCGCCGTATTCGATCAAGAGCTGTTTAAGTTGGTTCAGCAAATCAGGCTTCTGCATTTCCTTGAGCAGGTTTACCGGGCGTACATCCGGTAAATAAGATCACAAGGCGATAGCAAGGATAATCGATCGTTGTTTCATTTTTTTCTCCGTTTTGAGTTTTCCAGTATATACAATATTCATTTTCATTATAATGAGCCGTTCTATATTTGTCAAATTACAAAGTGATGACGAAATCGACCAAAAATAGATTCGTGCTTGAACAATTGCAAAGAATATAGTACAATAGTAATAACAATGAAAGAAACGAGCTGGAAAAAATCATTATGAAGAAAGTTATTACATACGGAACATTTGATTTGCTGCATTATGGACATATCAATTTGCTGAAACGAGCCAAACAACTGGGAGATTATTTGATTGTTGCTTTGTCAACGGATCGCTTTAATCAGGAGGAAAAGCACAAAGAATGCTATTTTTCTTATGAACGCCGAAAGGAACTGTTGGAAGCGATTCGCTATGTTGATTTGGTAATTCCGGAAGACGGATGGGAGCAAAAAGAAAGCGATATCAAGGAATTCAAAGTAGATACTTTTGTGATGGGGAACGATTGGAAGGGTCATTTTGACTATTTGAAGGAACTTTGCGAGGTCGTCTATCTGGAACGTACTCCTGAAATTTCCACAACTCAAATTAAACAAGACTTGGAAAAAACGGAAAAATAGCATTTTCCTGTTGAGTGTGCGTGCGCAAACGCCCCCGCTGAACACTTTCAGCGGGGGCGTTGGTGTGTAATCATGCCTTTTTTGAGTGTTAGTTGTCGGCATCGGTTTGCGGAGAAACGGTAACCAAAAGCTTGGTGATCCGTTGTTCCTCCAGTTCTTTCACGGTGACAGCTAAATTTTCATAAGTAAAGCTTTCTCCGATTTCGGGAATATGCTCAAACATTTCAAATGCCCAGCCGCTAACGGAATTACTGCTGCTTTTAAATTGCGGATAGTCTAATTCAAGCTCTTCAAGCATATCATAAACATTCATATCCCCGTTTACTTCAAATTGGTTTTCGCCGATCGGCAGAATATCTTCCACTGCATCCTCGTTTTCATCCCAAATTTCGCCGACCAATTCTTCCAAAATGTCCTCCACCGTGATGATCCCGATCGTACCGCCGTATTGGTCTACCACAACAGCAAGCTGTAATTTTTCGTGCTGCAATTCTTTCAGCAACACCGATATCTTTTTGGTAGGGGGAACAAAGACAGTATCTTGAATCAAGGTGCGGATATCCGGGTGATTGTTTTTTAAATACGCATTATAAAAAGTGCGGGCGTTTAAAATGCCGATGATGCTGTCAATGCTTTTTTCATATACCGGCAGGCGGGAATGATTGTCGTTTTGGAAGACCGATAAAATTTTATCGGGGCTGTCATCAATATTCAGCGCGACGACATCGACGCGGGGAGTGAGTATCTCTCCGACTGTGATTTCATCAAAATCCAGCGCGGATTGGACCAATTCGCTTTCCTGCTCTTCCAACACACCTTCGTCTTCAATTTCCTCAATGATATATTTCAGCTCTTCCTCGGTGACAGAGGGATCTTTTCTGTCATTGTGAAACCATCTCGTAACCAGCTTTTTTAACCCGACCAGCATGGCGGTAAAGGGCGTTAAAATAAAGATAATGGCAGATAATACAGGAGTAACGCTGAGCGAAAAGCGCTCCGCGTTTTCTTTTGATTAGCTTTAGCGAAAAGAGAACCCCCGGCTATGCCGGGGAGAGTA
>CAUHFD010000163.1 GCA_959605275.1 uncultured Eubacteriales bacterium
TAAAATCTTTGATAATTTTGTTAAGTGAAACAGTAAACTGTCCTGCCATAACCGGTTCATCCCTTTCTGACCAATTGCAAACATTGATTACAACATTAACATATATATTCATTATACAATATTATTCATTTTCATTCAACAGATAATTGTGTTGTTTCCATTTATTTTTTTGTTGCGGCACGATCTCTCGTGTGTTTTGGTACGCCAATTCTTATATTTTTCTGACAAATTGTGCCGGGTGTTTACTTTTAGAAATCAAAATGCTATAATAAAAAGCAAAAAGTGGTTTATTGCAAGGAATGGTGATGGAAATGAAAATAGCTTTATTTACAGAAACATATTTACCTTACATTAACGGCGTGGTGACCCACGTAAAAATATTAAAGGAAGGGCTGGAAAAACTTGGGCATAAAGTGCTCGTTGTAACAGCCGACCCTCATACGCATCGCTATTATGTTAAGGACAGCGTATTGCACTGTCCGGCAAAAAGCTTTAAACGTTTTTATGATTATGGATTGGCTTCTCCGGTTAGTACAAGACGTTTAATGTATCTGAAAGAATTTGATCCGGATATTATTCATATTCATAATGAATTCGGCGTTGGATTTTCGGGTGCTATGATTGCTAAAATTTTGAAAAAGCCATTGGTTTATACCCTTCATACCATGTATGACGAATATTTATATTATGTTGCGCCGCGTCCGCTTTTGCCGGTCGTGAAGCGAATCTCACATAGATATGCAAAATTTTTGGCATCCAGAGCTTCTGCTCTGACCGGTCCCTCTAAAAAAGTACAGCAATTCTTTGATGAATGCGGCGTGGATAAAGATGTAGCGGTCGTTCCGAACCCGGTCGAGCTCGATATTTTCCAGCCGGAAAATATCGATGAGCAGAAAAAAGAAGCGTTCCGCCAAAAGCATAATATTTCACCGGACGATATGCTGCTCTGCTTTTGCGGCAGATTAGGCAGAGAAAAAAGTGTGGATGTATTGCTTGATTATTGGTCTAAGGTCATAAAACCATCTGATCATTGTAAATTGATGATCATCGGTGACGGTCCTTCCAAACCGGAATTAGAGGAACAGGCAGCACGTTTGGGAATCACTGATACCGTATTTTTTGTCGGAAAGATTATGCATGATGATCTGCCCCCGTATTATGCCTGCTGTGACTTATATATTACCGCTTCCCTGTCTGATACCAATTCGATTTCTATGTTGGAGGGTATGGCAACCGGATTGCCAGTGTTGCAGCGTTTTGATGAATTAAATGAAGGACAAGTTCGTGACGGCGTAAATGGTTATATTTTCTACGATGAAAAAGATATGTATCGGGAAATCATGGCATATAAGAATAAGACCAAAGAAGAAAAAGAAGCGCAGCGCTTTGCGGTAAGAGATTCAGTCAAACAAGCCGGAGCAGCCGATTTAGCAAATTATTTGCTGACGATCTATCGTGATATCAAATTTCCGGAAAATCATAAAGTGAGATAATTATTGTCTACTGAACAAATCAAAAATTAGTATTAATCATGACGAAAAAGCCACAGCCCGAAACGATATCGTTTCGGGCTGAATTTTATTCAAAAAAATGCCGTACCTTGCTCCAAATTTCTGCTTCTACCTGTTCGGGCGAAAGGTCGCCGTTGACAATAATCACGTTTTCTTTGCCTTTCACCAAGTCAAAGATATGGAAGAATCGGTTCCGAATGGCAGTTAATTGATCCATTGTTTCATAAAGTTCTGTTTCCTGCCGATTAGAGAGAATCCGTTTTACCGCAACCTCCGGCGAAACATCCACAAAAATGTGCGCAGCAGGTTTTAAGATTTGCGTCGCCTGCTCATTTAATTGCATAACCCATTCTAAAGGCGCTGTTGCGCTGTTATAAGCATAGGATGACAAATAGTATCGATCGGAGATCACATGAACACCGGAGTTGATTTTCTTGCAAATTCCATTATATTCATTCAGTAAATGATCCAACCGGTCCCCTGCGAATAATGTGGCAGTTACCCTTTCATCAACAATCAATCTTTTTTGTAATATTTGATTTACAATGGAACCAACAGGACCACTTGTAGGTTCTCTGGTTTCACAGCAAAGATGCCCCCTTTTTAACAATCGTTGTACTAATAGATGCAGTTGTGTCGTTTTTCCGCTACCATCTATACCCTCAAAAGCTAAAAAGACGCCGCTTTTCATTTAAATTCATTCCTTTCAAGCTACACCACGTTTTGGAATGTCATTCCAACAAGATGTTTTTCGTCGAGAATATTTGAAAATAACAAGCCCTATGGATTGTCCATAGGGCTTCTATTTTTTCAATATGGAGCGGGTTACGAGGCTCGAACTCGCTACCTCCACCTTGGCAAGGTGGCGCTCTACCAGATGAGCTAAACCCGCGGGATATAAAGGACCATTGTACCGAATCCCATCGGAATATATCAAATAGATCCTTTATATTATATCAAAAATTCAAATATTTGTCAAGAAATCGTTTTGTTTTTCTTAATTTTCGTCCGAACTTCTACCGGTTGATCTGGTACTTCCTGACGTCCCATATCACGGAAAACAGCCTCATCGTCATTGTCTTCCTCTTCCTCATCAAGATGTAGGGTGCGTTTGATCTGCTCCGGAATTTCTTCCATCGGCATATCACGATAATAAGGCTCTACAACGTATTTGATAATGTATTGATAGGAATTGTAGGCAACAATAAAACCAATAGTCGATAAAATAATCAGCGGAATTAAGATAATGAGCGGAATGAAAAACAGCACTCCAACTACCGTCAGCGCAACGATCACCACAATAAAGAAGGTCGTGATCAAATTGGTTTTTAACCCGATGCAGGTTAGCAAAAAGGAATTTTTCAGAATATGTTTGATCTTTAAATTGGTGGTTACAATCAGCAAATGAATGTAATAATGCATCATAAAATAAATGAGCAGTGCCGACATGCAAAGGATCAACGGTATGTAGAACACCCAACTGGAGCTGACCTGAGCCTGATAGAAACTAATGGAAAAAGGCAGAAGCAAGAACAGAAGCACGTCCAGTAAAAAAATAACGGTAGACTGTTTCCAGTTCTTTTTAAAGCCCTCAAAAAAATCAGAAGCCAAAAATACCGGTTCTTCATTTGCCAGTTTGCGCTGTACAAAAGTAAATCCTGCGGTTGCTGCGCCGATAGTCACGATTGGAATACAGCAAGCAAAATACAATAAATTCAAAGTCACTAATTTCCAAAACTTTCTGAAATACAGCTCCCAAAAATAAAAGAATCGCTTTTTATTTGTTTTTCCTTTGCTGACGCCGGGACCTGCCTTTGAATAATCAAATAACCCAAAAAAACCAGCCATTTTTGTACTTCCTCCAGTATGATATAAGCAATACTATTATTATGCAGAATTTCACGTTTTTTGTCAACCGATTTAAAAAAATTTATTGTTTGTTCACGATAACACCAAAAATCCGGAAAATAAAAAGTTAACGGTACTGTCTACTACCGCAGCGATCAACATGATTCCGGAGAGCACTAAAAATTTAGCACAATAAAGTTTGATCACACGCGGCGATAATCCGCCCGGTAATCTTGGTACAAATGTCGCGAGAAATAACAGCGATAATTTAAAAGCTTCTCTGCTTGCCAGTATGATCGCGAAAGTGGAGAAAATCGCTGCCGGCAAAATAATAGCGGCGCTGAAAGCGATGCCTTTCAACGCATAGGTAATATACAAATACCCCAGAGAAGTACCTAATCCCAGACCTTTAAAAAAAGGCAGGATAACAATTGCCGGTATCGATACGGAACTGAATCCTAATAAAAATAAAGCCAAAACAAAACATCCGGAGGACCAGAGAGAATTAAAAAATGTAACTGCCATTGATTGCTCTGCCCTGCTGTTCATATATCCCTTTGTCATAAAAGACAGTGAATGCAGCATTTTGTCATCACCAAAGCCCACAACTAATGCGCCATATGCCATTCCTATGAAAAAGAGCGCAGCCATTATCGCTGTTAACTTATTTTTTTTAACGAATTCGGATATGCCTGTCCCGGTCATGCTTCACATTCCTTTCTTTGATACGTATTAGAATGTTCTGATAAGGACATCCTGATATATAGTATTCAAAGATGGACAACTTTATGACAAGAAAAGAAGCACTCTGCCGGAGCATATTATTTTGCAAGCTCGTAACCTCTTTGCGCACAAGCTTCACAAGCTTTTTTGACAATTTCTTCAAAATTCCGGTCAATCAATACTTCCGACCCTTTGAGCGTAGTTCCGCCCTTGGAGCTAACCATTGTAATCAGCTCGTCAATGGATTTTCCGGTTTCGGTCATCATTTTTGCGGAACCGATCAAGGATTGACAAAATAGTTCCAATGCCGCTTTTTCGTCAATGTTTTTTTCTTTCGCATAATCAACAAATGCTTTTGCAAATCGGTAGATATATGCCGGACTGCTGCCGTTGATCGGAATAATATCTATCATTTTCTCTTCTTCTGTTACAGCGACTTTGCCGGCAGAAGAAAAAATATCAAACACCTGACGGAATTCTTCCTCAGACACCGGCGAAATTTTTGCCATTGCAGTGGCACCGTATCCAATCAACAGCGGCGTGTTCGGCATTACGGTGACAACTTTAGCGTCAAAGCCAAGTGCTTCTTTCAGATAAGAAGATGATATTCCGGCTGCAATCGAAATAACAACTGCGTCTCTGTTCATCGAAGATTTTAAAATCGGTAAAATCTCGGGCATATTCTGAGGTTTGACTGCAAGCACGATCAAATCGCTGATTGCTGACATTGCCGCAACACTTTTCCCGTTTTTTACCTTGTATTCCGACAAAGCCTCTACTTTGTGTGCATCCAGATCATAAGCATAAATTTGATAATTTTCGGACAGTGATCCGGTTGCCACACCTTTGATAATAGCGGTCGCCATGTTACCCGCACCGATAAATGACAGATTTTTCATTTGAAGGGGCAAAAAATGATTCATAACCTATCTTCATTCGGATATGAATATATTTTGATGCCCGCGTCCCACCTTTCTTCATTTCTTTTCAACCCGACAAAATATTATTCTTCTGCCATGGCAGCTTTTATCATAATTGCGCATTCCAAACGCTTCTTTTCCAGCTCACAAGAGAGTTTATGCGGTTTTAGCACATCGCCGGCATACTGAAGATTGTTGGCATTGCATCCGCCGCTGCAATAAAATTTTGCCCAGCAGTTTTTGCAATCCTCTTTTCCGTAAATGTTTGCTTTTGCAAAATAATCTTTCCGTTTGAGATCGAAAGTATCGTCTAAGACACTTCCCATTTTCCATTCTTCCATGCCGACAAATTGGTGGCACGGATAGATATCGCCATCCGGTGTTACCGCAACATATTCGTTTCCGCAGCCACAGCCACGCAGCCGCTTAATTGCACACGGTCCCTGATCCAAATCAAGCATAAAGTGGAAGAAGTTAAAGCCTTCCCCTGTTTTCTTTTTTTCAATCAACTGTTTGGCTAAATTTTCATATTCCTCGAAAATTTGAGGAAGATCGCTTTCGGTCAGCGCATAGGGCTGTTTCGGATCCGCAACAACCGGTTCTACCGAAACCTGATCAAACCCGATTTCATTCAAATGCATGACATCTTTGGCAAAATCCAGGTTGTATTTGGTAAACGTTCCTCGCACATAGTACTGGTCTTGTCCCCTTTTCTCCACCAGTTTCTGATAATTCGGTACGATCTTATCATAGCTTCCGGTTCCGTCACATCTGACACGGACGCGGTCATTTACCTCTTTTCTACCGTCGATAGAGAGCACGACATTGGACATTTCCCGATTGATATAATCAATAATATCATCGTTTAACAGCATACCGTTTGTCGTGATGGTAAAGCGGAAATTTTTATGATATTCCTTTTCCTTGCTGCGCGCATACGCGACAATTTCTTTTACGACCCCAAAATTCATCAGAGGCTCTCCGCCAAAGAAATCAAGCTCCAGATTTTTCCGACCTTTTGATTGAGTCAGTAAAAAATCAATGGCTTTTTTACCGGTATCTGCATCCAGCAATTTTCTCCCCTCTCCGAAATCACCGGTAGAAGCAAAACAATAGGAACAGCGCAGATTGCAGTCATGCGCAACGTGTAAACACATTGCCTTTACAGGAGAAGAAACCATCATGTCAGAGAATTGTTCATACTCATCTTCTGAAAACAAGGTATCGTTTTCATATAGCGTATAAACATCTTCGTAAGCGCCGAGAATTTCTTTTTTATCATATTTTGCTTCAAGCTGTTTTATGATTTCCGGCGGGCATATCGGATGCAGAGGAGGAGTCAGCAATGCAATCAAATCATATGTAACATCGTCAGTGACGTGTACACCGCCGCTGTTAATGTCAAGCACAATATTGTATCCATTTAACCGATACTGGTGTATCATATTTTTAAACTCCTTTATTATCCTGAATTGATTAGACAATG
>CAUHFD010000164.1 GCA_959605275.1 uncultured Eubacteriales bacterium
TATACTGCATTTTTCCTGGTAGGAGAAATGGTGGAGGTCGGTTTGACGGATAAGATTTTTTCCATGCCGTCTGATAAGCGTACAGAGGATTATATCACCGGACGATTCGGATAAAATCACTTTGCGGAGCAAATGGAATATACTTGAAAAACAACGGAATAAATAGTATAATGGAGGAAGAAAAATGGGTGCCAGACCGACTTTTGACAGTGAACTGGAACTGTTAAACATTGATTTAATCAAAATGGGAGCAATGGCTGAAGAAGCAATTGACAACTCCATTAAAGCTTTTAAAAACAAAGATAATGCTTTGGCGCGGAACATTATTGAAAATGACCGGAAAATCGACGATATTGAAAAATCCATCGAGGCGAGATGTTTGTCCCTTCTTCTGCGGCAGCAGCCGGTAGCAACCGACCTGCGGGCAATTTCTACGGCGCTGAAGATGATTACCGATATGGAGCGAATCGGAGACGGAGCGGCTGATATTGCCGAATTGGTGATACGAATCGGCGGAACCGAGATTTTCAACATGGTGGAAGCAATCCCTCAAATGGCGGCGATTGCCTGTCAGATGGTACGGGATTCGATCACCTCTTTTGTTCAAAGCGATTTGGAACTTGCGCAGGAAGTAATGAAGCGGGACGATTTAGTGGATGATCTGTTTAATCAGGTCAAACATGAATTGGCGGATTTACTGGCAAAATCGCACGAACACATTGACTGGGCAATCGACTTTTTGATGATTGCAAAATATTTGGAACGGATAGGAGACCATGCGGTAAATATTGGAGAATGGGTTGAATTTTATCGCACGGGCGAGCATAAGCATCATAAAATAATATAAGGTAATACCGCATCATGGGCGGTGTTGCTTTTACAAAGACTGGAAGGTTGAGCATGAGTCAATTGATTTATGTGATTGAGGACGATGAGAGCATCAGAGAATTAATCAAGGTCAGTTTGGAAAGCTTTTCCTATCGGGTGGAAGCCTTTGAAACCGCAGAGGATGGTTTGGATGCGATCGGCGGGCAACTGCCGGACATGGCTTTGTTTGATTTGATGCTTCCGAAAATGGATGGGCTGAGCGCGATTAAGGAGCTGCGGAAAAATCCGAAAACACATGATTTGCCGATCATAATTCTGACTGCCAAAGGGGCAGAAATTGATAAAGTGATGGGATTGGACGGCGGCGCCGACGACTATATCACCAAGCCGTTCGGCGTACTGGAATTGACGGCGCGGATTCGAAATTTGTTTAAGCGGACACAGAAACATGCAGAAGAACCATTGTCTGTGGGCGACATCGTGCTGGATAAGCATTCGCATGAAGTACATAAAGCAGGCAAAAAAATCGAATTAACGCTGAAGGAATTTGATTTATTGGCGCTGCTAATGGAAAATGCGCCTAACGTAGTGAAGCGAGATGAATTGCTTAATCGGGTTTGGGGCTATGATTTTATCGGGGAAACCCGGACACTTGATATGCACATTCGCACTCTTCGGCAAAAATTATCCGACGACGCGGATGCACCGAGCTATATCCGTACGGTACGCGGGATAGGATACAAGTTTGTTTCGGATGGGGAACATTCATACTAAAATCTGATTGAAAGCTTTTAATCAGATTTTAGTATGAAATATCGAATAAAGTCAGAAAGGACCTTATCGATTATGAAAAAGGCAATTTTTATTCGAATATTTACGGTATTGATCGTCGGACTGATTATCTGTTCGACGATTTCTGCATATACGCTGAGCAGAAATGAGGAAAAACATACCGAGCAGGATATGATCAAGATGCTCCACATCATTGATGAAAGCATTTCTATGGAGGATCCGAATGCGGAGGCAGAGCGGCTGGCAAAGTCGGCTGAAGATATCCGCATTACGGTTATCCAATTGGACGGAACGGTCATCGGCGATTCTCATGCCAATCCGTGGGAAATGGAAAACCACAAGGATCGGAAAGAAATTAAAGAGGCTTTGGAAAACGGAATCGGACTAAGCGAGAGAGAATCCGAAACACTCGGAGCTTATCAGTTATATGTGGCATTTCAATCTGATAAAGGCGTTATCATGCGGCTTTCCAGCAATATTGACGGAGTCCTGCTCAACATGCTGAAACTGATGCCGGCTACTTTGATTGCTATTTTCATTGCATTAGTAATTTCATTGATCATCGCTGCAAAATTTTCGGTTTCGCTGACCAAGCCGCTGGCTGATATTGAACAGGAATTAATAGAGGTCAAAAACGCAAGAGAGCCGGTTCAATCTAATATTAAATATCCTGAGTTGGCTGAGATTACAACCCGAATCAATCTGTTGGCAAAAGATATTAAGAAAAGCGCGCAAAAGCTAACAAATGAGCGGGAAAAGCTGGATTACATTATTAACAATATGGAAGAGGGCATCATCCTGATTGACAAGAAGCAGGAGGTCATGCTGATTAATGAAAGTGCCAAAGACCTGCTTCATATCACGGGGGAAGACACGAAGGTCAATCTCATTAAATTGGTACAGAACTTAAAACTGTTGGATGCTTGTTCCGATGCCGTCGAAAAGGGAAAATCCAGCTTGTTCGATATAGTAGGGGACGATAAAACTGTTTCAGTTCATATAACACCGGTAAAAAACGAGTTTATTTCCGAGCATGAAGCAGGAGCGATTATTGTACTTGCCAATGTTACTGCCGATCGCACCGCTGTGCAGATGCGGCAGGAGTTTTTCTCCAATGCGTCACACGAACTAAAAACACCGATTACCTCTATTTACGGTTTCGCGGAGCTGTTGGAGCAGGGATTGGTAACAGACGAGGAAAAACGGAAAGAATACATTTTACGTATCAAACAAGAGAGTGAACGAATCACCAATCTGATCAATGATATTTTAATGATTTCCCAGTTGGAGCAAAAGAAGACGGAACCGGAACGGCGGGAGGTTGATTTGACAGAGATGGCACAGGAAATCGCTTCTGCCCTTGAACCGCAGGCGGCGCAAAATCGGATTTCCATTGCTTTGTCGGAAAACCCCGTCAGTTATTATGCCAATCCGCAACAAATGCGGGAACTACTTTGCAATTTAATGGAGAATGCCGTAAAATATAATCGGCCCGGAGGAAAGGTTGACGTGACGTTGATGCAAACGCCGGCACAGGTTATGATTCAAGTGCAGGACAGCGGCATTGGTATCCCGCTGGAGGCGCAGCCCCGTATTTTTGAACGGTTTTACCGAGTAGATAAAGGCAGAAGCAAAAAAGTAGGCGGAACCGGATTGGGACTTGCAATTGTGAAGCACATTGTTAATAACTACAACGGAAAAATCGAGTTAACGAGTGCCGAAGGTATCGGTAGCCGGTTTAAAATTATTTTACCGGTATCTCCAAGATAGCCAGAAAATTCGCCCGCATTCCAGTATCCCCAGGATACTGGAATGCGGGCGAATTGCTTATTATGCAGGGTTATGTATCAGCCGAGGCAGGTTTGTATTTTTGCCACTTTCCGCTGAGAAATCGAACCGTAAAACAAATAACCCGGAAGATCCAGTCGAGTATCATGGCAATCCACACGCCGATTGCACCCCAGCCCAGCCATTGACCGAGGATATAACTGAATACGATTCGGAATGTCCACATCGAGAAAATAGAAATCACCATAGTAAAGCGTACATCATTGGAGGCGCGAAGTGCGTTTGGCAGTACAAAGGAAAGAGGCCACAAAATCATGGCACAACCGTTGTGAATCCAAACCAGGATAGAGGCTAACCGAATTGTAGCATCGGATAGGTTGTAAATTTTTAAGATTAACGGCATCGTCAAGAGAATGATGCAGTTTAGCGCAATGGTAATGAGATAGGTTACTTTTAAGAGCTTTTTGGTATAGTGCTTGGCTTGCGCATAGTCTCCGGCTCCGACACATCTGCCGATTACGGTAATCATGGCAAGACTAAGCGCTTGTCCCGGAATACATCCAAAGGCGTCCAGGTTGTTGGCTACTGCATTTGCGGCAATTTGTACTGTACCAAAGCCAGCAATAATACTGACAACAAGCACTCTGCCGAGCTGGAACATACTGCTTTCCAACGCACTGGGAATGCCGATATACAATATTGTTTTTATCATTGATAGGCTGGGACGAAACCGTTTTTTCAGTGTAACATGGATTTCATGCAGGGGGTTATTTAATAAGAAAAGCATGACCAGACAGGCAAAGAAACGGGAAATCAAAGAAGAAAGCGCAACGCCTGCTACCCCCATGTGAAAGCCGAAAACAAAGATGGCATTTCCTGCAATGTTAATGACGTTCATTCCTGCTGACGTATACATAGAAACTTTGGAATTTCCCATGGAACGAAACAGCGCAGCGCATGAGTTATATACCGCAATAAAAGGATAGGAGATTGCTGAAATAGTAAGATAAGTTAAAGATGCCTGCATCACATCATTTTCAATTTTTCCAAACAAAAGCCGCAGCAGGGGGGCTTTAAAAACAAGCACAATGATTGTGATCAGCATCGAGAGGATAAAGCTGATAAATAACAATTGACCGGCGGCATCACATGCTTTGCCCCGGTCTTTCGCTCCGAGGAACTGAGAGGAAACAACAGCTCCGCCAGTCGCCAGTGCAGCAAAAATATTGATGAGCAGTACATTAATCATATCAACCAGAGATACGCCGGATACGGCTGCTTCTCCGGCACTGGATACCATCATGACATCTGCCATGCCGACAGTTACGGCAAGAATTTGCTCGATAATCAACGGAACAATCAATTTTCGCAAATCCATTTTAGAAAATATCAGATCCTGCGTCATAATACATATTCCTTTACATCAATAAAAAAACCGCCATGAAAATGTGACGGAAATGTAAATTTTTGTTCTTTTCTATTTTTATTATACCACAAAATCAAGAATTTTTCAAGTCTTGAAATGAGAAAGAATAGGGTGTATTAAATATTAAGGAATGTGTGATACATTCTGATTTTTATTGTAGGAAAGGATTGAACTTTATGAGGCAACCGAAAAGTATGACCGCACTGGTCAGTGCATTTTCCAGAGCATACCATTTTAAAAACAATACAGTCAGGATTTTTGAGGACAGCATTGCCGAAAAACTTTTATCTCAAGCGGAATATCAGCAAATAGCAGATCATATGTCAAGGGGGATATCTTTTTTTAATCCGTCTTTTTCCGGGTCGAAAGAGGAAGCACTCAAGTGGATCACGGATCAATACCTGTCTCCCTCTCCGCTGGGCAGAGCCGCATTTGCGGAGACGGCATTGAAAACTGCGGTACGCATCGGAGCGAAACAATATTTGATTTTCGGAGCGGGGTATGACAGCTTTGCATATCGACAGCCGGAGTGGGCGAGCCATATTCAAATTTTTGAGCTGGATCGTTTTATTTTATTGCAGGATAAACAACGAAGGCTAAAATCCAATCAAATAGCCATGCCGGGCAATGTTTATTATTTGGAAACGGATTTTGCGCAAAAGCAGTGGCAGAAGAAGATCATAAATTATCCGGCTTTTGACGCTGCTAAAAACAGTTTTTGCAGTTTGCTGGGGTTGGTGTATTATCTTACAAAGCAGGAGTTTGTCAATTTGCTGCTTGCAATCAGCGCTTTCGTACCAAAAGGCAGCTCTGTCGTGTTCGATTATCCAGATGAACACAGTTGTACCGATGCAGCCGGTGTACGTGCGAAGAAACAGGCGATATTGGCAAGCGGTGCGCAGGAGAAAATGTGTGCGGGATATTCCTATGCCGAACTGGAAAAAATGCTTTCCGATGTTGGGTTTCTCATCTATGAGCATTTGACGCCGGCGCAAATCACAGAGCAATATTTTGAGAATTATAATAAAGCAAATCCGGAAGCCCGTATGACGGCTTTTGATCATGTTAATTATTGCTTGGCAGTGAAGCAATGATTGCGGTTATGAGAACGGACAATCAGCACGCCTCGATGATGACACCGGTGCCCAGATAAACGGTATTGTCTGCGGCTTCTCCGGTATAGCTTTTTATTCTATGGGAAACGGTGATGTTTTCCAATGCTCCTCTTGCGGTCATGTCTTGCAGTGCTTTTTCAGTTCCGATTTCAATGGCTTTTTGAATTGCCTGATCCAAGTCGGTGTAAGTGTAGTTTTTATCGTTGCCATAAACAATATATCCGTCGCTTTCATCTTCCAGAGTGGCAGGGAGAATGGAAATTTCTATCTGTACGCTGATATTTCCTGCTACGGCGCCGATCGCATTGGTTACATCGGCAAATTCCGGAATGATTGCGTTTGTCCCTAATTTTCTCGCTACATCATCTAAAAACACGTGAATAGGAGCACCTACACCGACCAGGGAGAACGGCGTTTGAAACAGAGAACGAATGGTTTGGTTTTTATCGGACCAGCTTTTTTCAATTAAGTGAGACAGCCCGTCATCAATGCCATGCTTTTTGTAATAAGGTACACTATGCTGCAGCAAAATGCGTAC
>CAUHFD010000165.1 GCA_959605275.1 uncultured Eubacteriales bacterium
AAGCCTCTCCTTTACAGAATCGACCAGATATATAACGGGGCGGTCAAGGTGAAAAGGAGGCAGGCAAACAGAATACAGGGCGCTGTCAGTTCAAATTGACCATGCTTCCGAAACTCAAAATATGATGTACTTAGCTTTACAAAGAACAAAATTGCCAGAATCATATCAATGACGGGAAACACGACATTGTTGACAACGTTCTTTATTTGTGTCTGCGCCGCTTTCCACGTGTTTTCGATAGCAGTTGATACATCTCCTGCGGCAAAGGTCTGAAAGCACCATGCGGACAGTAATACCGCCGTCACCAAAATACATATTAATTTCTTTCTCATGAACATCCTCCTAACACTCTTTGCATTTCCTCTTTTTGAACCACCCGAATCGGAATATTCAGACTTTTACAAAACTGTATTTCTGCTTTCATCCCTTCTGTAACAGTACTGCCAAAAATCCACGCCTCGTCGCAAATCCATAGTAAATTCAATCCCGCTGCCTGCTTGATTTCCCGTTCCTTTGGATCGCTATCATCAAGGCAAAGCAGATAGAAATGCGGTACAACCGGAGCTGCACCCCGCATCAATACATATCTGGAATACTCTTTCATCTGCTCAAGATTTTCTTTTTCTCCGAGCTCGGCACAAACATAGACTCGTTTCATCATTCCTCTTCATCATCCTTTTTCTTTTTGACAATAACCAATGCAACAACACCTCCCAGCGCCACTGCGCCGAGTCCGATCCAGAAGCCGGTATCAAAACGGTTTTCTGCTTCTGCAGTATCTGTCCTTGTCTCCAAAGCAGCCGACTCGAGTACCGTTTCTGCCGATGATTGCGGCACGGGACAACGAAGCAAAACGGTGCCTATTATCAAGCAAGACAAGGCACCGGATAACAGAAATCTTTTCATTTTCTTTTTTTCTTTCATAATAATTATGATCATTCCTTTCTGAGCTTTTGTCCGATTTCGGTCAAATGAAATGCGACCGAAATTTCGGCATCATATTTGCCGTAAAGGAACAAAAGCGGAGTATAAAAGGAATGCGGTGCATTTCTTTTATACTATCTCGCCCTTATATTCCGCAATATATCGTAAAGCCCATATCGGCTTCTACTTCTTCCCGGCTGATTTCCTCCGGCTCTCGAAACTGTATCATATATTTTTCTGCTTCTTCAGCGGTTAGCCCTCTGAAATCATCTTCTGTTAAACCACAGATAAAAAAAGGACCGGCGATGATAGAAGTACCATCTCCGATCCTGCGGTTACCCTCCATGCCGATGAGTTTTGCTTCTTCGTTTCCCACAAGGCAAACATCACCCATATAGATAGGCTCTATCAGTCCGCCGACCGCTTTTTGTTCCGCTTCCAGCGTGTGTTCGATCTCGGCAATATATGGAGCCTTATGCGGTTCTACATAAACCACCGTCATAAGGTTATCCGGCTTTTGGGTGAGGGACTCAT
The DNA here is from genome assembly GCA_959605275.1 of uncultured Eubacteriales bacterium. Lineage (GTDB taxonomy): Bacteria > Bacillota > Clostridia > Oscillospirales > Ruminococcaceae > HGM13222. The sequence continues at coordinate 1,459 of CAUHFD010000165.1, forward strand.
CAAAATCCACTTTTTGAAAGCCAATACTGTCGCAGTAATATGCGCCATCCTTTGTCACAACAACATCCGAAACGGACAAGGAATGACCACGATGGAGCGGATGTCCCTCTGTATTGAACTGCCGGAAAATTTCTTCCAAATTGTCACTATCCACCTCACCGTTAAACACCTCGTCATAGATGTAAGCGTTGATGTCTTTCGTGTCCTGAAAATTGTCCAGATGCTTATATTGCAGAAATTTGACAAGGTTTTTATCCCTATCGGGATTGATTTGATAGATTTTGATTCTCATTGTGTTAGGAGTCTCCCTTCGTTATATTTTGCTGTTCTGCCCATTTCACCGAGAGATGAATCAGCGCTGCTCGTTGTTCCTGCGGCGTCAATTCATCCAGAAAGTTCTCTAAAGTGATGGGATCTGATTCATCGCCGTGACAGTCTTTACAGTTATCGCAGATTTTCTCTCGCTTCACAATCACGGTATTGTCATTTGACTCGGCAAAACTTAAAATGTCGTTATACGCCAATCCGACACGCTGCCGAATTTCATAGGGGATGGTAATCCGTCCTCGTTTACCAAGAACTCGGTATATTTTGTTCATTTTCATTCTCCCTTCTGTAATGATTCTTCTTTAGTAATCGGGGTTAAAATCAAACATGCTGAGCTGTTTGACAGGATGAAATAAAACCCGCCCATTTTCTTCTGCCTGCACTTTCATGTCATAATTTGCAATTAACAATTCCTCAAATATTGCCCCGGGGTCACTGCCTTGCCGCATATTATGAAGTCTCGGCTGCACAAAAGTATCAAAACCGCAGGCATCTGCAAGGGAGCGAATCACCGGATCATTATTATAGGTGATGAGAAATTTACATTTCCCTTCATACTGCTTGTGAACGGTATAGACAAAATCGAACAGTTCTTGATGCGTTTGCCCGTTGAAGCTGGATTTTTGATAACATGCTTCTGTTCCCCTATATGGCGGATCAAGCAACACAAAGGTATCTTCTCCGACAGCATAGCGAATAGCATCACGAAAGTCACGGTGCAGAATGATTGCATCCCGTAGCCGTGCACAAGCAGCGATCAATCGAGTAAATTTCTTGGTCATATCCCGTTTGGCGATCGCAATGGTCTTACCTGTGGAGGAAAAACTAAACACCTGATTTTCAAAAAAAGCGACTACTTCCTTAATATCCTCCCACGAGTAGTCCTCCACGGTATATACAAAATGCTCGATATCATCTAATATGTTGGGGATTGTTTGCAAAAGCTGTTTGTTCTCACGAAAAATCTGCTCACTGTTAAAAGACAGATACAGACGTCCAATGAGATATGACAGTTTTTCACTGTTTTGCAGCACCCGGAAAAATTTCACCAGATCTCCGTTGTAATCGTTGATCATCTCTTTTTCCGCGCGGGCTTTGCGCAAGAATATTTCGGCACTCCCCATGCATGCTTCCAGATAGGTTTTATGCGGTGGCATAACCGACAGAATCGTATCTTGAATACAGTTTTTATTCCCGGTATACGGAATAGGGCTCACTGAGTCCGACACATTTTATTGTCTCCTTCCGGCAGAGAGAAGTTTATGTGCACGTTTGCCTCAATAAAAAAGAAGCCCTTTTCTATCCACGGGTTCCCGTGCACACAAAACGACCTCTGTTATTTTTCATTTCATTGTTTCTTTAATTAATCAGCAGTTCATTTTTATGATCATCCCTTTCTTTAATTTGATACGGTATTCAGCTATCCGATTAAACTGCATTCACCTCTCATATCGAATTGGATAGCTTAATATATATACAAAAAGCTGTGCCGGTTGTCTGCATCCTCAACTTAGAGCATGCAACAATACAGGTACAGCTTTTTGATTTGCTAATATTTAAACACATTAAATTAAATAATTATATTGTATTCCATTGTTTTTTGTGATAAAATAATTTATAATAATGTTTTATTTTTAATAATATTAACACAATTGAAAAATAGCTCATTTATAAAAACATAAGGAGGCTTGCATATGCTTGAAGTACAAAATGTTACCAAAAGATATGATCAAAAAATTGCCGTAGACAATTTTTCTCTTCATATCGAAAATGGTGAAATTGTCGGATTAATCGGTGCAAACGGAGCAGGAAAGTCCACCTGTCTGCGAATGCTCTCCGGCGTTATTTTACCCGATGAAGGCAGCATTACATACGATGATCGGTTACTAAAAAACGACATGCAATTACGCCAACAATTGTTTTTCTTCCCAGATGAATTATTCTTTTTCTCCGGCGCAACTATCAAGGATGCAGCAAACTTCTATAAAATTTTTTATCCATCTTTTGACACCGAAGTGTTTGAAAAATTATGTGAAACATTTGAACTGCCTCTTAAAACAAAGATCATAAAACTGTCCAAAGGGATGAAAAGGCAGGTCATGATGATTATCGGCATTTCCATTCGTCCTGCTTACTTTATTTTGGACGAGGCGTTCGACGGAATAGACAGTGTAGTTAAGGTGACCTTTAAAAACATTCTGGAAAAATTGGTTTCACAATACAACACCACTGTGATTATTGCTTCGCACAATATTCGGGAAATAGAGGATATTTGCCGCCGCGTTGTGTTGATGTATCAGTCTAAACTCATTCTGGATTCTGATATTGAACAATTGAAGGCAGAAGCGGAACAAAACGGTACAGACAACAGTCTGGAAGCAATCTTAATTCAGAAATTGGAGGGTGCGGGTTATGGCTCAAAAAACATCAGCTTCATTTAGTCGTTCCAAATATTTTGGATTTTTACTGAAAAGAAACTTGCCTCTTTTCATCGCATATTCGATCTGCTTGCTGTTTTTCGTTTCTGTAAGTTTAATCTCATTGCTTCGATCGTCCAGACCAAATTACGTTTATCCCTCTTATAGTACCGTTTATTATTTGTCAGCTTACCTGAAGGCTCCAATAACAATTATTATTGCATTGATGTCAGCCATTTCGAATTTCAAGTTTTTTACCTCCCGAAGTGAATGTGACATCTACTTTTCTATTCCGATTACAAGGACCTCATTATTTTTCTCTAATTATTCTGCCGGCTTATTGACGTTGTTTATTCCAAATCTTTTGTTCAACAATTCGCTCGTTTCCGTTTTTATCAATCACAGTAAACTGTCAAGCGCAGTTCTATCGCAGGAGCAATACTTACAAACGTTAACCAGCGATCTGATGCAAGCCGTAATGTCCTTTGTAACATTAGTGGCAGCATACACCCTCGCTGTGTTTTTTGCTGTCAACATTGGTAAGGTTTTCGATATTTGTTTTTACTATCTGATTTTAATTTTTGTCGTTCCGATTGGTTTTGCCCTTTTCATGCAGGTAATTAACAACAACCTGCTCGGGATCACCTCTAACACCTATTATTATGGTTCAGCTTTTTCTTGGCTGTCTCCCTTGTCTTTCTTTACATTGCCGTATATCCTTACTGTGTCCGATATAACAACCCAAGCATGGCTCACGTGGACAGTATGCATAATAATATATATATCTGTTATTCTTCTAATTTTAGGGCTTTCTTATTTGTTATTCCGTATTCGTAAAACCGAAAAGGTACAGACTCCGTTTGCATTTGAGTATTTTAAAATCCTACTGTCGGTCGTTATCAGTATTTGTTTGGGTTTAATCGTCGCAATGGTCGTGTCAAATGGTAAAATTGATATTTCTTCGCTGGCAATTTCTGCACCGGCATTTATTGTATCTTCCTGTATTGCATATTTGGGATGTATGGCAATTGCCAAACGTTCCTTTATGATTTTTGACAGAAAGCTTTTGTATTTGTGTATCCCTGTCGCAATCTATTTTACGTTGTTCTGCTATTCGGCTACAGGCGGATTCGGAAAAGTGACCTATGTTCCCTCTCCAAATGAGGTTGCAAAAGTTTCCATCACAAAATATCAGCCCTACGAATATTATTACAATTCCGAATATCAAAGTTCCCTGCAACCTTTCAGTGATGTAAAAAATATTCTGTTTGACAAAACAGTTTATCGAGAAATTGCTTACGAAATTGACCCCACTTTTAATGAAAATACGCTAACGTTTGAAGATCCGGAATCTATCCAAACAATTGTTGCGTTTCATAAAAGTATTTTGGAACATTATAAAAAGTTTGATTATAATTTATCCGCAGTCACTAATTATGCTACCTCCAGCTATTATACCGGCAGCAATGTTTCTTCCTCTTCTGCCGGCTATACTTACAGCACAGGGGACGGGTATTATGCAGTCAGCAGTTCCTTTGACCAAGACATTAGTACTATCAGCTCTGAATTGCTGATAGAATCCAGCAATGATGTCAGCAGTGATATGACAAGCTATGATGTCAGTAGCAATGTCAGCAGTTATGGTGATGACTATGATAAATATCTTGCCTACAGCGATGTGACAAATATTTATTCGCCAACCATTACTTATACGCTGAAAAACGGCAAGAAGATAACCAGAACTTATGGAAAGTATTTGTCTGAATGGGTAGATGAAGCTTTTAAAAAGGTGCAGGAACTGCCGTCAGAACAGCAGGAGCTTGACGATTTGTTTGAAAAATATTTGCAATATTACCTAAAATCCGACTACACATTAAATTATCGCTCTCCGCTGCCGTTTGCAAAAGAATCCGGGTGTAACGGAACCGTTACATTAAATGCTGCGGAAATGAGAAATCTTTTACAGGCGGTCTATCTGGATGAGTCGAAAATATCGTCGGCAAGCGACTTTGATGCCGGGGAATATTTGATTATCGAATTAGCCTCAGGGGGATACGACCTTAGCCGCATTGTCAATAACAATCGGATTATCGTTGAAAACAATTACACCAATACGATTAAAGTGTTAAAAGAACTGGGCTTTTCCGATTTCAGCGAAAAATACAAATTACCGGATGGCGTTAAAATGGAAATGGCTTCCGCTTTCGATTTCCAGTATTCAGATTATTTTGGTGTTTCCAAGGATAATGTTTTCAGATCCGTGAATAATGGAAAGGTT
>CAUHFD010000166.1 GCA_959605275.1 uncultured Eubacteriales bacterium
ACAGTCTTTTACAATCCAGTGGATTGTAAAAGACAATAACCCCATACAAAAGCTCAGGAAGGAATGGTCATAACAATGGAAAAACAGCGAATTATTCAGGAGTTTGTTCCCGGTAAACAAATTACTTTAGCGCATATTATTGCGAATCCGGTGCCGGAATTATGTGATAAATTGGGTATGATAGATGAGGGCAGCAATGCATTGGGAATTTTGACTATTACACCCAGCGAAGGTGCAATCATTGCGGCTGATATTGCAAGTAAAGCTGCCGGTGTATCTTTGGCTTTCGTTGACCGATTCAGCGGTTCGGTTGTTGTTTCCGGCGATGTTGACAGTGTGGAATCCGCATTAAGAGCCGTTTTGGAAATGCTGTGCGAGAAAATGAAGTTTGCTCCTGCACAGATTACGAAAAACTAGTCTTTGCAGTGCGTTTTCGTGATGGGGTACTGTCATATGGATGAAAAACGAGATGGGAAAGGTTTCATAAAAGTATGAAGAAGTTTATGCTGGTAGGCGCAGTAAGCGCAGGGAAAACCAGCTTGATGCAGGCAATTTACGGACAGGATTTAAGTTACCAAAAAACGCAGGCAATTGATTTTAAGGATAATATTATTGATACGCCGGGGGAATATTTAGAACAGCGGTTTCGATATCGCTCTCTGGGTATTACAGCGGCAGATACCGACTTAATTGTATTGGTACAATCCTGCACCGATCTGCGTTGTGTGTTTGCGCCGGGATTATCCAGTATGTTTGCAAAGCCGATGGTAGGAGTCGTAACAAAAATCGATATAGCAAAATCTCCGATCGATATTGCTCGGGCAAAGAAAAATTTGCAGCTTGCAGGATGTAGAACGATCTTTACAGTCAGCAGTAAAGACAAAACAGGGATCCCCGCGTTTCAATCGTTTATTGAAATGGAGCCGAATTTGCAATTGTCTCAAAACGAGTAAAATACATCTGAAATACTTGTATTTTCGTTGTTGGTGTGCTATTCTTAAATACATGAAGATAATCGGTTAGTGATAAAACTGACGATTTAAATTATTTTTTAGGGAGATGAGTAAAATGGGATTAAAAAAATGTCCTGTTTGCGGCGCAGATAATAGTGAATTGGCAAAATTCTGTTATTCCTGTGGTGCTGATTTGGAAGTTCAGCAGCAACCATCAGTATATGATCAGCCGGTTGCCGAGTATCAGCCTCAGTATCAGGAAACGCAGGCACAGGAAGTACCGCCGACTGCAGTAACAGAGAATAATCAGGCACCGCCGCAGGGTGCTCCTTATACGCAGGGACAGTATCAGGCACCGCCGCAGGGTGCTCCTTATACGCAGGGGCAGTATCAGGCACCACCGCAGGGTGCTCCTTATACGCAGGGACAGTATCAGGCACCGCCGCAGGGCGCTCCTTACACGCAAGGACAGTATCAGGCACCGCCGCAGGGTGCTCCTTATACGCAAGGACAGTATCAGGTACCGCCGCAGGGGGTTCCTTACGGGCAACCTATTCTGAATCCGATTCCGTACGGATATAAGCAAAAAAGTAAATTGGCAGCCGGATTGTTGGGAATACTGATTGGTTCCTTTGGTGTACATAACTTTTATTTGGGTTATACCGGAAAAGCAGTTGCACAGTTATTAATTACTCTTTTGACTTGCGGAGCTGGGGCTGTCATTTCCGGCATTTGGGCATTAATTGAAGGTATCATGATTTTGACTGGTTCAATTAATGTGGATGGCAAAAATGTGCCTTTAGCAGATTGATAAAAAGTTTATCATTGTTAAATGCTACAATATGCCGAAAAATTGATTTTATCGGCTTCTGTGAGAAAGAAAATCAACCTTTCTCGACATGAAAGGATCATGATAAAAAACAGAATGAAAAATGAGGAGCGCAGCGAATGTTTAATAATATGATGGATACGATAGGCTTTGTAAAATCAGTAGATTCGCAACTTGGCGAAGCAATGGAAAAGGAACTGTTTCGTCAACGCAGAAATTTGGAACTGATTGCAAGTGAAAATATTGTTTCTCCGGCAGTAATGGCTGCTATGGGCAGTGTCCTGACCAACAAATATGCGGAAGGATATCCGGGAAAAAGATACTATGGCGGTTGTGAGTATGTCGATGTAGTTGAAAATATTGCCATCGAGCGGGCGAAAGAATTGTTTGGAGCAGAGCATGTTAATGTTCAACCACATTCCGGCGCACAGGCAAATACAGCGGTTTATTTTGCTTTGCTGGAACCCGGTGATACTGTACTCGGTATGAATCTGGCGCACGGAGGACATTTAACACATGGCTCGCCGGTTAATATTTCCGGTAAATATTATAATTTCATCCCGTATGGTGTGGATGATCATACACATCGCATTGATTATGATAAAGTTCGTGCTTTGGCGTTGGAGAACAAGCCGAAGATGATTGTTGCCGGTGCTAGTGCATATCCGCGTGCAATTGATTTTGAAAAGCTTTCTGAGATTGCAAAAGAGTGCGGCGCTTATTTCATGGTCGATATGGCTCATATTGCCGGCTTGGTTGCTGCAGGGTTGCATCAATCGCCGGTTCCTTATGCAGATATTGTTACTACTACTACTCATAAAACCTTGCGCGGTCCTCGCGGCGGCATGATTATGTGTAAGGCAGAGCTTGCCGCTAAAATCAATAAGGCGGTTTTCCCGGGAACACAAGGCGGTCCGTTAATGCATACCATTGCAGCGAAGGCTGTCTGTTTTGGAGAAGCATTAAAGCCGGAATTTAAAGTGTATCAGCAAACGATTGTAGATAACGCACAGGCATTGGCGAAAGGTTTGATGGAGCGTGGCTTTGAGTTGGTGTCCGGCGGAACGGATAATCATTTGATGTTGGTAGATCTGAGAAATTTTGATTTAACCGGCAAAGAGTTGGAAAAACGGCTGGATGAGGTTTATATTACGGCAAACAAGAACGCAATACCGAATGATCCGCAGAGTCCGTTTGTTACCAGCGGCGTACGTATCGGAACACCGGCAGTAACCAGCAGAGGTCTGCAGCCAGCCGATATGGAAAAAATTGCTGAGTTCATCTATTTGACCGCTACCGATTTTGAAAATTCATGTGATACCATTCGTGCCGGCGTAGAAGAACTTTGTAAGAAATATCCTTTGTACGAATAAGTAACATGCCAATATTGCCGCCGCGGACAGCGGCGGCAATATTGATCTATTGAAATGATTATATTGAAAATTATGTCACGCAGGCGGACATGTGCCGCCGCAGGGATACATTGAAAAGAAAAACCGCGGTAAGCAACGGCAAAACCGTTTGCGGAGCTGGTTTTCGTTGAAAAGGGGGTATCGGGGGAAAACGCAGAGCAAGGCTTTGTCGCAGTGATTGCGTTTGTCCTTCGAGAGCGTTGTTGATGCTGTCAACACGCTCATTGCCGCCGCGGACAGCGGCGGCAATCTTTATCATATCAGCTATCGAAGGGAGGCATAACTATGGCAACACCATTGGCAGATCGTATTCGCCCTTCTGCTCTGGAAGACGTGGTGGGACAAAAACATATTATCGGAGAAGGTCAGTTCCTTTCTAATATTATTCAGTCCGGTCATATACCGAATTTGATCTTTTACGGTCCGTCCGGTGTGGGCAAAACAACGGTAGCGCGTATTATCGCAGCTTCAACTCATAAACGTCTGCACAAACTCAATGGAACGAATGCTTCTATCAGTGATATCAAAGATATTGTCAAAGAAATCGATACGATGTTCGGGTATAACGGTATCTTATTGTATTTAGATGAGATACAGTATTTAAATAAAAAGCAGCAGCAATCTTTGCTGGAATACATTGAAAACGGTCAGATTACGCTGATTGCTTCGACGACTGAAAATCCGTATTTTTATATTTATAATGCAATATTAAGCCGCTGCACCGTCGTGGAGTTTAAACCGGTAGAGCCTGACGAAGTGGAAAAAGCGTTGGTTCGGAGTTTGGATATTTTAGGCAAAGAATACGGCTGTCAGTTTGTTCCGGAAGATGGCGTGCTTTCCCATATTGCAAGAGGCTGCGGCGGAGATGTCAGAAAGTCTTTAAATACGATAGAGCTTTGTTGTTTGTCGCTCGGTTCATCGGAGAATACGCGAATCATCAGCATGGATCTGGCAAGAAAATTAACGCAAAAAAGTTCCATGAAGTATGATCGCGACGGTGATGAACATTATGATATTTTATCGGCGTTTCAAAAATCCATTCGCGGATCCGACCCGGACGCAGGACTTCATTATCTGGCACGTTTGTTGGAAGCAGGAGATTTAATATCGCCTTGTCGCAGATTGCTTGTCATCGCGAGCGAGGATATCGGGTTAGCTTATCCGCAGGCTATTTCTATTGTGAAATCTTGTGTAGATAGTGCGATGCAATTGGGGTTGCCGGAGGCGCGGCTTCCGTTGGCACAAGCGGTGCTGCTGCTCGCAACCGCACCGAAATCCAACAGCGTTATTATGTCGATTGATGCGGCAATGAATGATATACGAGCCGGAAATATAGGGGAGATACCGGAACACTTAAAGGATAGCCATTACGGCGGTGCAGCAAAGATGGGACGAGGGGTGGAATATCAATATGCTCATCTTTTTCCCAACCATTATGTGAAACAACAATATTTGCCAAACAGTATCAAGGATCATGTGTATTACCAATACGGTGATAATAAAAACGAGCAAACCGCTAAAAAGTATTGGGACAATATAAAACAAGATTGATCAGCGATCAGCTGATATAACGAAAAGCGAGATGTCCCTCCCGACTTTATAGTCGGCGGACTCTACTCACTTTTTCCGGTGGTGCAATCCACCACCGGAACGTTGAATGACAGGGCTTTGCCCCTGATTGAAAAACGACCGGTCCAATGTCAAAGGACCGGTCGTTTGTTTCAGATATCAATTAAAATTCTTCTGATTGAATGTACCGTTTTCCATATTTATCATACAGAAAGTCTATCAGTAATTGAAGCCCCTTAAAGACACACAGCGCAGTAAGAATAGATAGAAAAATCTTACAAAAAAGTTTCATTATTAACCGTTCCTTTCCACATGAAAATTTATCTTTTACCATATATATTGTACCAATTTTTTTGTTAAAAATCAAGGTGTTTTCCGGTAATTTACAAATACTTTTTTCTGTTCTGATCCTTTAGGGCAAGATAAGAATAAAATATAAATTTTTACGAAAAATGTAAAAAATAGTTGAGATAATTCAAGTAAAGGGTTATAATAATCTTGGAATACACGAAATCAAAGATTTCTAGTATTCACAAGAACATTGAAACATTGCTCGCTTCGCTACGCAAGCGGTTTATGTTATAATAAAAATATATAGGCAAAATTGGCAAAGAAATTTATTGATAGATATTTATTCGCCTTTTCATCATTTTACAGTGATATATAGCCGATTGGAAAGGATTTTCTTAAAATGAAAGATACGTATTATCGAATGCAGCGAAAAAAAATAAATAAAAGAAATTCACATATGATTATTTTAGCGGGAATTGCGGCGATTGTTTCGCTTAGCGTGATTGTAGCGGCGGCTGTGATGAATCAGGCAGAACAGCATAACAAGCTGTATGCTTCGGCTTCTTCTCATACATCCTCGTCTTCTGTATCTTCTGATCTGTTATCTTCACAGGAAGAGATGAGTTCTGCCACTTCGGTATCTTCTGAGTTTGTATCTTCTGTGTTGCCTTCCAGCCAAGCTCCGGTATCATCACAGACCGCACAGACCGAAGAGATCAGTTCAGAAACCGTATGGGTAGGCACCAATTATCTCAAAACCAGCTTTGATTTTTCCAAGCCGGTGGACCCTTCCAAACTGGTAGACAATACTTACTTCAACGACGCTGCCATTATCGGTGATTCCCGCGCAGTCGGGCTGATCAATTATACTGCGCTCAGTAATGTCAAAAATTATGCATACCGAAGCGCAACGACGTCAAAAATATTAGAGGATACCAGTTTGATTTCCGGTAAAAACATAACGGTCATGCAGGATATGGCGGCGAATAAAGATAAATATAAAAAGGTTTATATTATGTTGGGTTTGAATGAAATTTCATGGCCGAATTATAATACATCTAAGGCTAAATATCATACGATGATTGACCAAATCAGAGCATCTCAGGCAGATGTTCAAATTTATCTGCAAGCAGTGATGCCAATTGGAAAATACGCAGAAACCCACCACTCGTATCTGAGAATGGCAAAAATTGAAAAATATAATGAAATGCTCAAAACGGTTGCGGTAGATAAAAAAGTTTATTATATCGATCCGTCTTCTGTGGTAGTAGGAACAGACGGGTTTGCATTAGATGAAGCGGTTTCTAAAGCGGACGGCTATCATTTTCAAAAGCCTTATTGTATTAAATGGCTTGACTTTTTAAAAGCACATACGGTACAATAAATGAAAACTGATAATATAGTGTAATTTTGATTGTGAAT
>CAUHFD010000167.1 GCA_959605275.1 uncultured Eubacteriales bacterium
AAATGCGGTGGAAAGCGCCGAAAATGCCGGTAAAGGAAGCGCAGGTATGCCGTATTGCAATTGCTCGGCAAGAGCCGTTTCGCTTTCATACGGGGCAAAAGCCAGTCTGTCCGCATTTGACAGCGGACGCTTGCTCAGAAATCCCTTTAGCAATTCACCGGAAATGTGCTCGCAATCGGCGCAGCTTCCGCCGTTTCCGGCGAGTAATATCTTGCCACCTTTTTTGATTGCTTCTATTAGAATCTGACAACCTGTTTCAATCTCCCCGGCACATAAGTTTAAATCGGGATAGCGTGTTGTTAATTCGGTAAATAAATTTTCTTTCACAGTGTTTATTCCTTTCTTATTTATTTAACAAGCGCATGGAGCGCTGAATCAATCAGTTCTGATAAATAGAATTTATAAAAAAGAGATTTTGTATTTGACATCAGCATGTCGGCGTGCTACCATGATATAAAAGCATCAAAAGGAGCGAGGCTTATGTCAGGGCAGGCACAAAGAGCTGTTACTCACCGACAGGAAATGAAATACGAAAATCAAAGAAAAATATTGAATATCATAAATGAGAAGCCGGTGTCCCGCATTGAATTAGTCGGAAAAACCGGACTGACACAAGCATCGGTCAGTATTATTGTTGAGAAATTGATCACAGACGGTCTTCTTTATGACACTGAAATATCATCAGACAATACATCGCTTGGGCGAAAGCCTACTTTATTGGAGATTAATCCGAATTGGGGATATGTCATTGGAATCAGCATTGATCGGGATGGAATCGACGTTGGTATTGCCAATTTGAAAGGGCAGGTTATTGATAGCTATCCCCGTTTTGAAGCAACCCCGGATTATACGAAGTGCCTTGATTTGGTTGCACAAAAGGTTTCTGAACTGGTAAATCGGAATCATGGCGTGGAATCCAAAATCATTGCCGCCGGTGTGGCGGTTCCCGGTCCCGCCGATTCTAAGAACGGAAAACTTTTAAATCCGCCCGGTTTCTTTTTGAGCTGGCACAATCTTGATTTGTACCATGAACTGGTACAGCGCATTCATTATCCTGTGTATATGGAACATAACAGTCTTGCCTTTGTAAAAGCGGAAAAAAGCATGGGAATCGGTAAGCAGTATGATAGTTTTATTTTATTTAACGTCAGTGCCGGCTTCGGTGCGGGATTGGTATTGAACCGACAGGTATACTCCGGCAAAAACGGTTTCGGCGGAGAAACCGGACATACTTCCATTGATATGAACGGCAGGCTGTGCTCTTGCGGAAACCGTGGCTGTATTGAGCTTTACGCTTCTACCTCTGCTATTTTATATGAAATAAATCATACAGATCCCAGCATCCGGTCATGGAATGAACTGATAGATCTTGCGTATGACGGCAATGCGCTGTGTGCGCGATATGTTTCGCTGGAAGCGGATTATTTGGGGCACGTTATTATCAATATGAATAATATGCTTGGCTTAGATGCTGCAATTTTGACCGGAGAAATTGCATACCGTCCCGAGATGCTGCTTCAGAAAATAAAGGAAAAAATAAACGGGACCATTACTATTCCTTATCGCAGCGTTGCTGTACACATTTCTCCGATACAAAACGATGCACGAATCGTATCGGGGGCGGCAATTGTCATTGACCGAATTTTCTGTGAGCAGGGATATTTGCTGCACCTGAGAGAATCTCGAAAGAAATAGAACGGTTGTTTTTAGGATTTTGATTGTCTCGTTGCACTGTAAGCAGCGGCAGCAAGTGCAGCAATATCACCCACCTTGTCACCTAACGCGCTTGTTACGATGCGGCAGTGTCGGTAATTGATTGGAAGACATTCCTGTTCCATGATCTTATTGCAGGAATCCCATAGCAGATGGTGGCTGCGGGTAAAGATACTTCCGATCGCAATGGCATCGAGGTCTAACAGATCCACCATGATGCTTAATGCTTTTCCCAGCTTTTCTCCGCTGATCCGGTAAATTTCACGGCACAGCGTATCACCCTGTTCGGCAAGCTCGGCGATGGTTTTTGCATTAATGGAGGAAATATCGCCGCATTCCGAGAGCAGTCTGGGAGTGTTCCCGGCAGCCGTTTCTCGGACGACCATCATTCGTCCTAATTGTGCGATTCCCCCTCCGCTGCAAAAGCCTTCAAAGGAGCCGTGTTTCCTGTATCCGACGGGACCGTCTGTTTCCGCACGAATATGACCGATTTCTCCGGCCATATCGTTTGAGCCGCAGTATAGCTGTGAATTTAAGATGAGTCCGGCGCCAAATCCGGTTCCGAACGTGAGAAACGCAAAATTATTTGTTTCTTTGCCGGAACCGTATTTCCATTCTGCTATTGCACAGGCATTTGCGTCGTTTTGTAATGTGGTATGTACCTTAAATTCTGTTTGAAAACGGTCTGCAATGGGAATATTATCCCACTTCGGTAAATTCGGAGGCGCCATAATGATGCCGGTTTTGGAAGATAACGGTCCTCCGCATGAGATGCCAATGCCGTCCAGTTGAACACTCTGCATTTCGGAGAGTTGTTTATGTAAGGAATTCTGTAAAATTGCAATCATATTATCCGGTTGATCGACTATCGTGTCAAATTTTTCTTTTGACAGAATTTGAAGCTCCCCGTTTTCCGTTTCTTTTCCGATACAGGCAGCACATTTGGTTCCGCCGATATCAATACCTGCAAAGATCATTATTATTATCCTTTCTTTTTGAAATTGCTTCGGTTTCATTTCGGAAATATGCTGGTTACTATATCCGATTGCCAAAGAGTAAGGGCAAATGGTCTTTTTACATTACCTCTCCGCCTTCGACAGAAAAGCAGAGAAGTGATTTTAAGTATTATTATATAAATGAGTTAATTATATAATACCCTGATTTTCCGAAAAAGTCAATATAATATATAAAAACGCCGATTATATATCAATGAATTATTTTATTTAATTTATGAATTGTATGAGTTAGGATTACAATATTATACGAACAGTATAATATTTGAATGCTTTTAGGCGGCACGCGGTCGGGCTTGTGTGCGAAAAGCACGGTAAAAACGGGAAAGTCGATTGGATTTGTGAACGATTCGGAAATAATCTTGACATTAGGGACAATTGCAATTAAAATAAAATAGTGATTTCATAGGGGTTTTACGGATCACAGCGTATGGAAATGTCAAAGTTAGATGAAATAAGAATTTTTTTCTGTGTGATGTGATATCGTTTGGTGTTAATATATCGGTATTTTGTTTTATAGGATGACAAATGACGAAATATGTAGTATAATAATCTCAAAAGCGCGTTGCGTTTTTGAGCACATTGAAATATTATTTCATTTAAATATGCAAAAGATTTATATTAAAAAGTAAAGCAGATGAAAATGCATCTGCATGCCGTATAATATGCGGCGAAGACGGCGCAAAGCGCCGCAGTTTTTCTATTGCAACAATAAATTGCGCTGTGTAACAGCGCTTCCGCCTGCGGCGGTCATCAAAACCTTGTTTTGATGAATTTATGTTATAATAGTTTTACAACTGGCGGTTGAATCGTCGACCGTCTGCTGCGGGTTGGTTGATATATCAAGAATGTTTTGGGAATACTAAAAATCAAAAGAGGGAATTCGTATGAATGCAGCGATTATATTTGCAGGCGGAACCGGACAGAGAATGAAAAATACGGCAAAGCCAAAACAATTTTTGGAGCTTTACGGGAAGCCGATCATCATTTATACATTGGAAGTTTTTGAAAAGCATCCTGATATTGATATGATTATCGTTCCGTGCGTAAAAGGTTGGGAAGATTATTACCGGCGGCAGTACATCGCAGGAATCGAAATTGATTGCTTTGCATGCATTGAAGGAATATTGCGGCGAAGATGATATCATTTTAATGCACGATGCCGTTCGCCCCTTGGTAACCGCAAAACTAATTACTGAAAATATTGCCTGCGTAAAGGAACACGGAAATGCGATTACTGCGGATCCGTTTACCGAGACGGGCGTAGTGAGTACAGACGGTAAGACGGTGGAATCGACGATTGAACGCAATAAATTATATATTGGCAAAGCACCGCAGAGTTTTTATTTTAAAGATGTTCTGTGGGCACACGAAAAAGGTCAATCTATGCCGGAATCGATTTCGATTGATACTTGTACGTTGATGACAACATTAGGAAAGAAGCTATATTTCGTGCCCTGTGAGTCAACGAATATTAAAATTACCACTCCGGATGATTATTACATCTTTAAAGCACTCTATGACCTGCGTGAGAGTCAGGAAATTTTGGGGTTATGATAGGGGAAAAAAGAATGTTACCTTTAGATTCGGTTATTTTAGAGGATTTGCAGAATATTACACAAAGCAGCGTTTCATGGGACAAGCTGGCGAATAAAACCGTATTGATTACCGGAGCAAGCGGAATGATTGCTTCGTATTTGTGCTATACATTGCTTTATTTAAATGATACGAAACAGATGAACATAAAAGTCTTAGCGTTGGTTCGAAACGGCGAAAAAGCGAAAAAACATTTCGGGGAACTTTTGAGTCGTTCTGATTTTCAGCTATTGGTACAAGATGTGTGTGCTTCTGTTCGGTATGAAGAGCAAGTGGATTATATTATACATGCAGCCAGTCAGGCAAGCCCACGCTCCTTTGTCTCCGATCCGGTTGGAACAATCGCCGCAAATACGATTGGAACGATGAATATGCTGGATCTTGCGGTTGACAAAAAAGCGGAGGGCTTTTTGTATTTGTCCACACGGGAAATTTACGGGAAAGCGGACAGTGCAAAGGACTTCATTCAGGAAGATGATTACGGAGCAATGGATCCGACACTGGTGAGATCATGCTATCCGGAAAGCAAGCGCATGTCTGAAACAATATGTGCCTCTTATGCACACCAATATGGTGTGCATTGTAAGATTGCCAGGATAGCTCATACTTACGGACCCGGCATCGCCATTGGAGATGGACGCGTGGTTGGAGATTTCATTAATAATGTTTTACATGATCAAAACATACAAATGAACAGCGATGGCAGCGGTGTTTTAGGTCTGACATATTTATCTGATTTAGTAACCGGTCTTTGGATGGTTCTTTTGAATTTTGAGGATTTCGTCTATAATATTTCTAATGATCATGCGATTATTACTGTCAAAGACCTGGCTCTTAAATTATGTGCTCTCTATCCGGAAAAGAATATTCACGCGACTTTTCAGGAGATTGATCCCACTCAAAAAGCGGGGTATTTGGGACATAAAGTCGGTTTGCTTAAATCGGATAAAGCGGTTGCTGCCGGATGGCATGCGATGATATCGTTAGACGATGGATTTCGGCGGACAATTGATTATTATGCAAGGCGGGTAAAGTAAGAGTGGATCAGAATATAATGCCAAAAATCAGCGTAATTATGCCGGTTTATAATTCGAAGCAGTTTCTTCGCATGGCGGTAGACAGCGTACTAAATCAGACTTTTAAGGACTTTGAGCTAATTTTAGTAGATGATGGGTCTAAGGATGGAAGCGGTGCTGTTTGTGATGAATACGCGCAAATAGATGCCAGGGTAAAGGTGATTCATCAAGAAAACGGAGGAATATGTTCTGCACGCAATACCGGAATGAAAGCTGCTGTCGGAGAGTATCTTGCATTTATTGATAATGACGATGAATATTTGCCGAATCTGTTGGAGGAAAACTATACCCTTGCAAAAGAGCATGACGCAGATGTGGTAAAATACGGATATCGTGTTGAAGAAACATTTACTGGTGGTTTTGTAGATAATCGCCAGCAGGTTGCGAAACAATTTACAGTTATTACTTTGGAAAGTTTGGCAAAGCATTATATTGAGTGCAGAAATTCCGGCGCTTTTAACATGATCTGGAACGGACTGTATAAACAAGCTTTTTTAAAGGAAAAAAAGCTTGTTTTTAATGAACAGTGCAAACTGGGATATGAAGACTGGATTTTTAATTCCTTATTATATTCTCAAATAAGCAAAATGATTTTAAATCCTTCTGTGGAATATGTTCATTATCAGAGAGAAGGATTCAGTACTTCAAAGAAATATAACGACAATCAACTGTATGCCTGTGTTTTGGCGTCAGAAGCCGAACAGGATATGCTGGATGCCATTGAAATAGAAAAAGTTGTTCCGCTCCAAAAGGAAGAAAATCTCATTGCTAATATTGTTGAGATATTAGTTCGATTGGACAATCCAAATTGTCCCTATTCTGTGAAAGAAAAAGCGGAAAAGCTTTTGCAGATCAGAGAAGAAAAGTTTTATCAGACGAGGCTGAACGAGGAAACGTTAGAAAAACTGCAATCTTTTTCGAGAACAAAATATACAGTGGCTAAACTTTTTTATTATAAAAAGATGACAAGGCTTGTCTATCTATCTAAAATATACTTCTTTTATCTGAGTAAGAAAAAAAGAAGAATGCAAAAATCAAAATAAACGGAGGATGTAAAAATGCAAGGGACATATACTA
>CAUHFD010000168.1 GCA_959605275.1 uncultured Eubacteriales bacterium
AGCGCCACCTTGCCAAGGTGGAGGTAGCGAGTTCGAGCCTCGTAACCCGCTCCAAAATGGCGCCATAGCCAAGTGGTAAGGCAGAGGTCTGCAACACCTTCACCCCCAGTTCAAATCTGGGTGGCGCCTCCAAAAAGAAATCCCATCACGAAAGTGGTGGGATTTCTTTTTGTTCACTTTTTACTAACGAAATTATCGTTTTCAAATAATAGATAGGAGAGAATAGGGTGTCGCTTCAGTGATGAATAAATAATTAGAATTTGATACATTGTATCTATACTGTTCTCTTTTTGGCTTTTTAAATTTAAAGAACTCGAATCGGTAAGATACTGACGCTCTAAGAAATCGAGCGTTAGCGACGTTTGATTGGTTAAGCGGAAGCATACAAGGAGCGAAGCGAACTTGTAATCCATCTCGGGAAGCCAGATCAAGAGAATAATTTAGATACATTCTATATAGTTCTTTTTTATTGACAATTGTGTAATTGTGTGGTAAAATGTGTAAATAATTGGAGATGATTGAAAATGTTTGCAAAAAACCGGCAAGATAAAATATATGAACATATTCAAAAGTTTGGTGCAGCAACAACAGCGGATTTGGTGAAAGAATATAATGTTTCTGTAGAAACAATTCGCAGAGATTTATTGTTTATGGAAGAACAAGGCTTGTTAAAACGCGTTCACGGCGGAGCCGTTGCAAATTCAGACATGAAGAAATTTTATAATTTGAAAGAACGTAACAAAGAGTTTTCTGACGAAAAGAGAAATCTTTCATTAAGTGCAGCAGAATTTGTAAAGGAGGGAGACATTATTTTTATTGATCAAGGCAGCACAGCGATATCTTTTGCTCAAATATTGAAAGAGAGGTTTTCATGCCTTACCGTTGTTACACATTCTTTAGATGTGTTTAATGTTTTGTGCTATCACAAAGATTTTAAAGCGATTTTGTGTGGTGGTCATTTTATTAAAGAAGAAAACGCCTTTTATGGTAGCTTGGTTTTAGATGCATTAAGTAAAATTCATGTACAAAAAGCGTTTGTTTTTCCGTCAGCAGTTTCGATTGAATTCGGAATATGTGATTACCAACAGGATTTATATCAAATTCAAAAACAAATTATAAAATGTACTGACGAGATTTATGTTTTAGCGGATAGCAGTAAATTTGAAAAAAAAGCATTGCTTAAATTAGATGATATGAAAAATGAATACTTTTATGTTACAGATAATAAATTACCTACTGGCTTGTTAAAACTTTATAAAGAAAATGGAATTAACATATTTAACGGGGAGGAAAAATAATGAGAATATTAGTTATTTTAGTGGATGGAATGAGGGCTGATGCGATTGAGAATTTGCCTAGGGTAAAAGAAATAATGAAAAAATCAGCTTACAGCATGGAGGCTCAAACTGTTATGCCTTCTGTAACGCTTCCGTGTCATATGTCGCTTTTCCATAGTGTTGACCCGTCAAGGCACGGGACAACTACTAATGTATATGCTCCTCAAGTTCGTCCGGTAAATGGTCTTTGCGAGGTCCTTTTGCAAAATGGAAAGAAAAGTGCGTTTTTTTACAATTGGGAAGAGTTAAGAGATTTGTCAAGACCGAACTCACTCACTTTTTCTTTTTTCTGTAAAGGAAGAGATGTTGGATATGACAAAGCTAATAACATCGTAACTGATGCAGCAATAGAATATTTAACAAACAACTATACGGATTTTGCATTTTTATATTTAGGATATAGTGATGAGGCGGGACATCAATATGGATGGATGAGCGATGAGTATATGCAAGCAATACATAACAGCTGGGATAATATAGAGCGCGTTATAAACGTTCTGCCTGAGGATTATACTGTTTTTATAACAGCAGATCATGGCGGGCATGACAGAATGCATGGTACAGATTTAAAGGAAGATATGACCATTCCGTTCATAGTCACGGGAAAGGATTTTGAGCCGAACAGTAGACTTGAAAATATAAGTATCAAAGACATTGCACCTACTGTTGCAAATTTGTTGTGCGTTACTCCTGATGATGAATGGGAAGGTAATAGCATCATATGAATAAACTGGAAGCGAAAAAAGAAAAATGTATTAAAAAATTTGCAAACAGAGATAGAAAAAGTGATGCGAGCCTTTTGATTTTTTTGGGATGGATTATGTATATGATATCCTATCTTGGAAAAGTTAATTATTCCGCCAACATTACACAGATTATAGATTTTTATCAGGTAACAAAATCAGAAGCTGGTATGGTACCTACATTTTTCTTTTTTTCGTATGGAATAGGTCAAGTGATTAATGGTGTTTTTTGTAAAAAGTATAACATAAAGTGGATGATTTTTTGCAGCCTTATTATATCGGCTATTATAAACTTATTCGTTGCAATCAATTTAAATTTTAGTATTATTAAGTGGTTATGGTTAATAAACGGATTGGCATTATCGGTACTTTGGCCGACTCTTGTACGTTTGTTATCGGAAATGTTACCCCAAAAAGATTTGGGCAGATCCAGTCTAATTATGGGGACAACAGTTGCCACCGGTACATTGATTATTTATGGTCTGAGTTCAGTTTATGCAATCTTTGGTAAATTCAAAATTGCTTTTTATACTGCGGCGATAGCAGAAACAATTGTTGCCGCTTTATGGATGCTCCTTTACAAAAGAGCTGTAAGGAGAGTAAAAAAAGAAAAAGTAGCAGAAGAAGATGTGGTAAAAGAGGAAAGAAACCTTACCCAAGGAAAAATACAGCAAAAAAGAGGTGAAAGAAAGGCTTTTTATACATCGATATATGTTCTTTGTTTTTGCGCAATTGGAGTCAATTTAATCAAAGATGGATTAACAACGTGGGTTCCCTCTATATTAAAAGAAGAATATTCAATGACAGATTCTCTATCCATCTTGTTGACTATTTTATTGCCGATAGTGGCCATCTTCGGTAATGCTTATGCACTAACAATGCATAAAAAAATACCTGACTATGTAACACATTGCTTTGTGGTGTTTGCTGTGATGGGTGGCGTTATTGGGATTATCATAGGAAGCCTTGCATTAAAACTAGTGGCGTTAATGCTTATTGGATTGGTTGCTGTTAACTTTTTTGCATCAAGCCTAAACAGTTTAATCACAAGTATTTTTCCGATATTTATGAGAGGAAAGGTCAACTCCGGTTTATGTGCTGGGGTTTTAAACGGATTTTGTTATTTGGGCAGCACTGTTAGTTCATACGGACTTGGGTATATAGCCGATCATTTTGGATGGGTGTCTGTCTTTTGGACTTTAATTGTATTTTGTGTCATGGTGGGCATTGTCTGGTGTGGGTATATTTTCATTAAGCAGGTTTCAATTAAACAAGATGATAAACTAAATATATAAATTCAAACAACCTGTATCTATACTGTTCTCTTTTTGAAAAAACAACGTCTTGAAGAAAGACGTTGTTTGTGGTTATAGCAATTTTATAACACCGAATTATTGATGATACTCAAAACCGAGCTTAATTGCCTGAAAGTTTTTTTGCAGTAAATGCTGTTTTTTTTCCGGTACGAAATGCCGGATACTGTCATTGAGTTCCTCAATAGTAGCAAAACGGGTTGCTCTCATTGCTGCCCCAAGAATAACTATATTGCCAAACCCATCTAATCCATGCTTGATTGCTATTTCCGTCGCCGGCAGGGAGATGATATCGATATCTGTACGTTTTGACTTTTTTTCGATCAGAGAAGAATCTAACACAATCAATCCGCCCGGTTTGACCTTATCAGAGAATTTATCAAAAGACGGAGCATTCATAACAACCAGGGTTTGTGGCTCTGATACAATCGGACTACCGATCGGGGTATCATCAATACAAACAGAACAATTTGCCGTTCCGCCCCTCATTTCCGGCCCGTAAGAGGGCAGCCAGGATACTTGCTTTCCTTTCAGCATTCCGACTTGTGCTGCTACTTTTCCGGCAAATAAAATGCCTTGACCGCCAAATCCTGCCAACAGCATATGAAGTAACATAAAAATTTCCTTTCCTATTTTATTCTTTGTCCTTATAAATTCCGAGCGGATAATAAGGTATCATATTTTCTTTGAGCCATTGCATCGCTTCGACAGGCGATACGCCCCAGTTTGTCGGGCAGGTGGACAAAACCTCTACGATGGAAAATCCTTTTTCTTCTATTTGGTATTCGAAAGCTTTTTTGATTGCCTGCTTCGCTTTGCGGATGGATGGCACGCTATCCATTGAAACGCGCTGTGCAAAAGCAGTACCTTCCAAGGTGGCAAGCAGTTCACATATTCTGATAGGGCTTCCGGTTTCGAATGTACTGCGTCCGATTGGTGTTGTTTGGGTGATTTGATGCGGAAGCGTGGTGGGAGCCATTTGACCGCCGGTCATACCGTAAATTGCATTGTTAATAAAGATAATTGTTATATTTTCACCTCTGGCGGCAGCGTGTACTGTTTCTGCCATACCGATAGAGGCAAGGTCTCCGTCTCCTTGATAAGTAAAAATAACAGCTTCTTGTTTCCGGAATCGTTTCATACCGGTTGCCACAGCCGGTGCACGACCATGAGGAGCTTGTACCATATCACAGTTAAAATAGTCATATGCCATAACCGAACATCCGACTGATGCTACCCCTACCGCTTTTCCTAACAGGTTAAGTTCTTCTAAAACCTCGCCCACGATTTTATGAACGATGCCATGTGTGCATCCGGGGCAATAATGGGTTTCCGTTTGAGTCAGTCCTTTTGTTTTGCGGTATATCACAACTTGTTTCTCCTTTCCTTATCATTTTTGTCCAGTGAGATGATTTCTTTGATGATCTCTTCGGGAGATGGCACACACCCGCCGGTTCTGCCGTAAAAAGAAACCGGAATGGTTCCGTTTACTGCCAATTTGACATCTTCAATCATTTGTCCCATATTCATTTCAACACAAAGCAGGTGTTTGATTTTTTTCTTTAATGCCAATAGTTCTTGAGAGGGAAACGGCCATAAACTAACGGGACGAAACAATCCGACTTTGATTCCGTTTTGTCTTGCTTCATTTACAGCGGATTTTGCCATTCTTGCCGCAGCACCGAATGCAACCACTGCTATGTCGGCATCCTCTAACAAGTAGGATTCAAATCGAACTTCATTTTTTTTAATTAATTCATATCGGGCAAAACGCTCTTGAATAGATTTTTCCAAAGCTTGCGGAGAAAGAATCAAGGAATTAATAATATTCGGCGGACGTTTTCCCTGGGTACCGGTCAGTGCCCAGTCCTTTTGAGCAAAAGAGAAAGAAGTTTCTTCCGGGAAAGAAACAGGTTCCATCATTTGACCGATGATACCGTCTGATAAAATGAAGCACGGCACTCGATATTTTTCGGATAAATCAAAGGCAACAGACATGATATCAACGCTTTCCTGGATGGTAGAGGGAGCAAATACCATTAAATAAAAATCTCCGTGTCCCAATCCTCTGGTTGCTTGAAAGTAATCAGCCTGAGAGGGCTGAATTCCGCCAAGCCCCGGACCGGCACGCTGTACATTGATAATCACACAGGGTAAATCAGAACCGGCAATATAAGAAATGGCCTCGCTTTTCAGGCTGATTCCGGGGGATGACGAGGAGGTCATGGCGCGCGCTCCGACTGCTGCTGCACCCAACACCATATTAATTGCTGCTATTTCGGATTCTGCTTGCAGAAATACTCCGCCGGATTGCTTCATATGTTTTGACATATAAGCGGCAATTTCGGTTTGAGGTGTAATCGGATAACCAAAATAGCATCGACAACCTGCACGAATGGCTGCTTCAGCAATTGCTTCATTTCCTTTCATTAAAAAACGTTCTTTCATTTGGCGCTCTTCCTTTATCTTTTTTTATAACCGCTTTCGGTGTGGCACTGTCTTCGTTTGAATCTACTTCTTGTATCGGAACAGGCTGGTTTTTCGGAGAACCGTTATTTTGATGATTCTTTTCCTCCTTGTCTTGCTCTGATAATTCAAATACACTGTCCGGACAGATAGTTGCGCAAAATGCGCAGCGGATGCATTTGTCTGGATCGGTAATAAAAACAGGGTGATAGCCTTTGGGATTCAGACTGTTTTTATCTAGTTCTAGGATTTTTTTCGGACATACAGACACACAGAGTTTACATCCTTTACAACGCCGTTGATTTATTTTTAGCTTTTCCATATGTTTATCTCTCATTTCGATTGTTAGAATTTACGATATATTGATAAAATCCGGGCAGAAAATCTGTCCGGATTTTATCAATGCCGCATTATCTCATCATCGTTGTGACGTTATCTACAATAGTGCCGACTGCTTTAATTGCCTTGCCGGTGCCTTTTTTGATTGCCTTGCTTCTTTTGCGGTTTGAATTGGTCATCATGTAAGTTACTGCTCCTACCGCGACGCCTGCAGCCATACCTTTGGCAATACTGCTTGCCGTTTTATTCAT
>CAUHFD010000169.1 GCA_959605275.1 uncultured Eubacteriales bacterium
CACTCATTTGATTCCATTGATCAAATTTTCGATTATATGAATGCAGCTTTCCGACTGCCTCCAAAGACAAGCAGAATACCATTTCAAAATGGGGAACCAGCCCGCTAACCGGTTCCCTCTTTAAAGCCTTTATAAATCGCTCTTTATGCGTCATACAAAACAATTCCCCTTTTTCATTCTTACGGACTGGCAGTACGATCAAAAAGGCAAATCCAAATCCATTTGCAGTATACCGCAAGGCTTGTTTTTTGTCAATAGGCGATATCCGGAAATATCACCGGCTGTTTCGAGGTAATAGTACAGGTTTCTCTTTAATGCCGAATGCAATCAGTCACTATGGTTATCATGGCTATTGTCTGCTGTTTGCGGAAATGTCTTTCCGTCTTGATTTCAAACAACGGCTTGGTACAGGGCTCTGTTATTGTTATAGGGGTTCTCCTCGCGGGTTGCGGAAGTGTAATCTTCTCCTGATACCAAATGACCGTATTCACGTTAATCACCATTTTCCCTTTCAATATTAATTATTTTATTAGCTTTTATACAACAGCTAATCTTTTTTTATGATCGGTGCAAACAACAGCTGCAAAACAGTAAACAGTACAAAGGAGGGGATCAGCAGCAATGCGACAATTTCTATTTTTACATCAAATAAAACAAGCAAAAACACCAAAAAGGAAGGCAACAAAAAAAGATTGGACCATTTTGTGGAAATTGTGAACTGATTGCCGCAAACCTTGCATCTTTTCCAACATCGATGATCAATTTTTGCTTTTTCCCGATAAGAAATTTTAGCGCCGCAATAAGGACATATGTTGTTAGCTTTTTTCATCATTACGGTCATCCCTTTCCAACGCAAACCCCTTAATAGTCAATTGCTTTCCGGTCTTAATTTTAACTGCTTATCCCTTCATTACAATTTATACCGCATACGTTTTATTTCTCAAATTTACCAGTATTCTCATTAAACAAACTTTCTTAACCTTCCCTCAGCATCGGACAAGGATTGTCGAAATCCAATTCGTTCCTATTGTATATGCTGGTACTGCCAATCTGATACATCTACTCTTTCCAACCACCACTCATCATTTTCGCCGGCATTATCGGTATAATCATACTAGAACACATTTACGCCACTGGGGGGTGGAGGAATCTTTGACCGTCGCGCATTTTCGGTTGGAGCTTGCCTTGGACATCAGCCGATATGAACCGTCGCCGTTGTTAATGATTGTCCGGTGCTGGGCGTGGGGAAGGAGAGGGGCGGGGTTGCCGCCCCTTTCCTTAATTATTCCCATTCCCCATTATAATTTTTTGACTTGCCATTTTCATAAACAACTTTTTCTACGCCGGCTCCTTTTAATACAACTTTAGACACTTTTTGCTCGGTTTCCGCTGAAAGAATAGTTGGTATATCAAATAATTCCCCTCCAAAAGTTACGGTCTTAATGCCCATATACAGTACATCTTCTTGAACATAATAGTCATATCCCCATAAATGTATAAAGTTCGTTCTCGGATAAAAATATACATCAACTTTGTTGTCCTGTACATCTATTCCTTGATATGACAATCCGCTTTTAGGATTAGTACAAAAATAGTAATCAAAATATTTCCAACAGAAACGATCAAAAATTACAATTGAAACAAGTATTGCGACAATAACAGAAATTGCAATAATAATTATCTTCGATTTTTTCATCTATCATGCCTTCCTTTATTGTTGAGGATTATCATCAGATCTATCAATAAATACCCCATTTTCTACAAAGCCAATGGGAGTGACTCTGGTTAAAATCCTGCCATACGAGCCGTAATTGTTGTTTATGATTATCCACTGTTGGGCATTGGGGGGTTGAGAGGAACGGGAGGCAGGGTTGCCGCCCCTTCCTTATTCAACTGATATTATTCAGCTGGAGTAGGATAAGAACAGCAAACAAGCATGAAAAAATGATGACGGTTTTCTTAGAATGTTCAATGAACATCATATTTCCCCTTTCTCAATTGTATTTTACCAAGCCTGTGGGCGACAAACATCATCACATAAACTATTATGATTAATATAATTCCTGTAGCCCGATAATCAAATAACCTCAATATTGGTGTAAGCGGCGTTAAGAAGGCCATGCTTGGCATGATAAAAATATATTTCCAGATTGCCTGTGAACTTCGAAATATCATTCCCAATAAAGTAGTAACCAATACAATACAAAATAAAAAGGAAATTAACAGGAGATAACCATTGCTATATCCATAGAAAAATGATGTCAACAACAGAAAACAAATATAAAATACAGATAGAACCATTTTTATAGGATAATCACGATTGCTTTCACCCCAATTTAAGTAAAAGCAGATGAGATACAATACGATGGTGATTAATAATAAAAACGGCTGGATTTTTTTTGTTATTTGTAGCATAAGAGTCCTCCTTTGCTGTGCCTTTCTACGCTTTGCACAGAAAGACACAGCAATTTCACTGATTTACGAAATTGTCTTATCTGAATCTTTTATTATCCCTGGTTTGGAACGTTTGACGTCACTTTGATCATGTAATTTTCAGCTTGTGTTTTCGGGGTAATGCTGCCGATTCCGAATCATTACCGATTTCTTCTGCCGAAGCAGATAAAACATTGATTAACAAGGATAATGCGAGTAAAGAGGATATCCATATTTTTCGTTTATGAAATCTTTTCATATTACCAATCCTTTCTGCTAACATCATTTTTTGTCTTAAAATCCCCGTTATTAATCAAAGTGCGAAATTGGTATCACCTCTGGATCATAAATATTAGTATTTTATATCTACGCGGAAGAAGTTCCGGCAATATTACTTGTTTTTGTATATAATTACATTTGCAATTGTGCTATGTTTATGATATCATATCAATATAAAGATGTCAACAATATTTTGTAAT
Source organism: uncultured Eubacteriales bacterium (assembly GCA_959605275.1). Taxonomy (GTDB): domain Bacteria; phylum Bacillota; class Clostridia; order Oscillospirales; family Ruminococcaceae; genus HGM13222. The sequence continues at coordinate 2,913 of CAUHFD010000169.1, forward strand.
ATATAGTATTTTGTTGTATAGTATTGACGTAATTTGTCAAATGCGATATCATATTATAAAAAGGGGCAGTATCTATGGGGATTACAGAAGGATTAAAGCGCGGTACAGTAGAATTGATGCTGTTAACCTTATTAAAAGATGAAGATATGTACGGTTATCAGCTTTCACAAGAGTTAGAAATCCGCAGCAAGGGATTGTTTCTGCTTCAAGAAGGTTCTATGTATCCCACCCTTTATCGCATGCTCGAAAAAGGACTGGTATCCGACCGGATAGAAAAGGTCGGAAAACGTCGGACAAGAGTATATTACCACATAGAGCCCAAGGGGGTAGAATATTTAAAAACTATCAAGAGGGAATATTGTTCTTTAAACCGTGGTGTTTTAAATGTTCTGGGAATAGCAAAATTGGAGGAATTGCTAGATGACAACGACAACGAAACCTAGTGAAAAAGAATTGACGGATTATTACAGAAAAATTGAGAAAGCGTTACCCTGTTCAGCAGAAACAAAAAAGAAAATCCTGTTTGATTTGAAAAGCAACATCGCGGAATATTTTGACGAATATCCGGAAGCTGAAATGTCTGATATTATCAATCATTTCGGAACTCCCGATCTGTTCGCTTCAGAATATGTAGCAAGCTTGGAGGATGCAGAGCTAAACAAAAAAGTACATAAATCCAAATGGATCAAACGGGGAGTTATCATTGCTGTAGCAGTTGTTGTTTTGCTTACAGCAATAACGACGATATGGATTATAGCAGAAAACCACAAGGCAGCAGATTATTATTATCAGGAAGATATTATTGAATAATTTAAAGGAGATTAATTATGAAAAGACGTTTATTTCAAACGATTTTATCGTTTACACTAATATTCTGTGTAGTAGGAGCAAATGTAAGCGCTGCCACTTTAGCAGAAAATACAAACGCCTCACAAAACGGAACTGTTATAAAAGAAACAATAGAGTATCTGTCAAATGGCGACTATATTGTCACTACAATAGTGGATGAAACACCAATTACACCTTATGCAACAACCTTTACCAAAACAGGATCTAAGACACACACCCGCCGAAACGCCGACGGCGATATACTATTTCAATTTACCATACATGGAACCTTTTCAGTGAATTCAGGAGTCAGTGCGACCTGCACTGCTGCCTCTTACTCAATTAACATCGTAGAAGATGCATGGCAAAATGAAACCGCTTCTGCCAGTCGTTCTGCTAATAAAGCAATTGGAGATGCAAAATTCATTAGGAAATTATTGTTTGTTACAGTAGACTCGGCAACTATTCAAGTCATTTTAACCTGTGACAGCAACGGGAATCTCTCTTAACGGTCAGTAATTGGAGTATTTTAATTATTTTATTATGCCAAATCGAAGCATGCAAAGCAAAATAAAATGGATCCCTATGTTTTTAATCCGTTAATTTTTGATATTATATTATCACCCGCAGAAAAATATTCTGCGGGTTTTCTTTTATATTTCAAATTGATAAGCAGAGCTGTTCAAAACAATCGCAGTCGCATTTATCCGCTGTGTGCGATACTCGGTTGGGGAAATTCCGTAAAATGCCTTAAACAAATGATTAAAGTGACTGAGATTACGAAATCCGCATTCCAACGAAATATCCAGAACACTTCGTCGACTGTCAAGCAATAAATAACTGCTATACAAAATCCGCTGTTCATTGATCCATTCTACCGGCGTTTTATGCAGATATTTTCGGAAACAACGGCAAACATGGGGATAAGACACCTCTGTATGCGCCTTTAAAAATTCTACTCCACCGATAAACCCCTCCGGCGTTTTCAAAAGCCGAAGCAGCTGTTTCATCCATAGCGGGTACATATCACTTTCCTCTTTCCGGGAGACCTGATAACAAAACAGGCAAACGACAATCCACTCTTTCACGATCAAGCGTTCTTCCTTCATCCGGTCGGGCAAGCCGGATAATTTTTTTGCTGTTTCAGACAGCAAAAGCAGATTTTCATAAGACAAATGTCCGGTAATCTGCTCTTCAAAAAAGGTTTCCTTGTCCACCTCCAGAAAAGCCAGTACGCTATGCATCATCTCTTGAGAAAAAGCAAGATTGATTAATTCAAAGCCACGAGCATCTACCGCGTGCAGATTATGAATGTCGCTGGGCTGAAGACAGACAAAATCACCCGCTCCCAACGAAAAGGATTCTCCGTTAATTTCGTCTGCTGCTGATCCGTTTACAACCAATTCAATTTCATAATAATCGTGGCAATGCCGATTCTGACCGGTGTCAAACAAGTGGCAGAGAAGAAAAAAATAATCCCGCTGCGGCGTGAAATAATCCTTAGCATGTAATTTTTTCATGCGATATCCTCCTAGGGCTGAACTTTCCAGCGCTTTAGAAAGCCCAAATACCCAGTAATTCCTTTTTCTATGTATCCATATCAAAATAATACAATATTAATCAAAAAATAGCAAGAAATAACAGAACAATTATCATACAATGAAATTAAAATACTACAAATGAGGTGATTTGTTTGACAGGCAGAGAACGTTTTCTAACCGCCCTGAGCAATGAAAAACCGGACCGTATGCCCTGCCAGGTACATTCCTGGATGACATATTATCTAAACACCTATTTAAACGGTGTGGATCAATTTGAAGCGTATGACTACTTTGGAATGGATCCTGTCATTTATGTTGCTCCCAACATGTTGTTCGATCATGCCAAAATTCAAAAGGAATGGCAGATTGATGCTCGGGATTTAGGAATCTTAGCCGACGGTTACCATCATTGGGAGAATCATATTACCACACCCGAAGGCAAGCTGGTAGAAAAATACGCCTCAAATCAATATACAACATGGAGCACCGAACATATTATCAAAAAACCGGAAGATTTTGAAATATGGAAAAAATATTATCCACGCCCAACCGGAGTGGATTGGACGCCGGTTATAGAAGCTAAAAATAAAATCGGCGACCGCGGCATCGTACGTTCCCATTTTTATGATTTCGGACAATGCAGTCCCTGGCAGTCTTTCGCGAGTTGTTTATATGGTACAGAGCAAGCGATTATGGCTTGTTTTGATGACCCGGACTGGGTGCACAGCGTGCTTCGGCATCTGCTGGACCGTAAATTAGAAGTAATCGAATTAGCCGGAAAGCAGGAGCTTGATTTGGTGGAGTGCGGCGGAGGCGGAGGTTCCAGCACCGTCATCAGCCCTTCTTTACACCGGGAATTTTGCCTGCCATATGATCAAATACAAATCAAAGCTTTCCATCAGCACGGAACCAAAGTGGTCTATCATCTGTGCGGCGGGCTGATGCCGTTGCTGGAAACAGTAGCGAAAAACGGTACCGATGCTTTGGAAACCATGACGCCGAAAGAGATGGGCGGCGACTGTGATCTTGCGGAAGCAACACGTCGTGTCGGGGATAAACTGGCGTTTATCGGCGGTTTCAATCAAAACAGCGGATTTGAGCAAGGAAATCCCGAAAGCATCCGAAAAATGGTATTCCGATTATTTG
>CAUHFD010000170.1 GCA_959605275.1 uncultured Eubacteriales bacterium
GGAAAGCATGGTATATCGGATTGGTGTATCATGGCTACGTTTGTTTGCTTGTCAGTCGCGAGCAATTTATCGATTCCGGAGCATATATTATCATTATTCAACGGTTCCATGTTGCTTTTGAGCCCATTCCGCATATTGAGGGGTACCTAATCCATATCCTCCCGCTACATCTAAAATGTGTCCGGTAATATAAGACGAGTCCTCTCCCGCAAAGAAAAGTACTGCATTAGCAATGTCCTCTGGTGATGCCATACGGTTAAGGGGGACATTTGAAAGAAATGACTCCAAAAATTCTTTCGGCATATTTTTAATCGCTGCATCTGTAGCAGTAAGCCCTGGCAAAACGGCGTTACAGCGAATATTATTTCGTGCGTATTGAAGTGCAATTTGCTTTGTAATGTTATTAACGGCAGCTTTGGAAACGCCGTAGCCAATTCGCGTAATATCCGGAATCAGTCCGCCAATGGAAGAAATATTTACAATGCTTCCGCTGTTATTGGCAATCATATGGGGAACGACTAATTTAGAAATGCGATAGACACTGCCGAGATTTAACTCCAGGATATCAAAAAAGGCTTTTTCACTGCCATCCACCAAATTAAAATCTTCATTGGGTTTTCCGATTCCGAAGTTATTCACCAGAATATCAATTTTATTTGCTTGCTGTATGACTTTTTCCACCATAGAAGCATAACTGTCCGATACCGTAGCGTCAAAATAGATTGGAGTCATTAAAAGTCCATCTGCTTGATGAGAATCACAGATTTTTTGCGTATCCTCTACTCTGCGCACAGCCATAAATACATGTGCGCCTCTTTCCGCTAATTTTAATGCACATGCCAGTCCGATCCCTTTTGTTGAAGATGTTACCACCGCGACTTTTCCATCCAATGTTTTCATAGCAACCTCCTGTTTTTTTAGTTAATATATGGATAAAGTCTGTAATTATGTGGGTTTGTATAAAATTAAAGTTTCGACACATAATAGGTACCGAATGAGAATGGATACGATACAATGAAAAAGTATTCCGGCATTGACGTTTGCCCCGTAAGATATACAGATTATAGGTGCTATCGGAAAGAAACAGTAAGCCATTTGTTCGTATTAATTTTGATGATTACTCTGTTGTGCCTTGCGGGCTTTGGAATTCTGATTGGATGAAAAAAAGATGACAGCCGCAGGATGCCCCGCGTGGCGTAAAGCGGACCCTTTATTTTAGTAAAAGAGGAATGTTTAATAATTCGTTGAGTTTGGTTATTTTGAATGTACAGGATAATATTCGGTCTCTTTACAAATCTATTTGCTTTTCTTCAGCATATTATGGATTTTTCTCCCCCAAAAAGCGCTCTGCCGATGATACCCGGCAGAGCGCTTTTGATTATATCCATTTTTTCTGCATCCAGCATTGTATCAGATTCTTATATCCTTTTTTATAGATTTCCAGCTTGATTTCATTTAATTACTTATACTATTATTCAAAATGGGGAAAGATACAGATCATATTGAATATATTTCAGGAGGAAGTACCATGTCCCAAATGCTTAACACATCTTTTGTAGAATTTGAGCAATATCTTAAACAAGAAGAAAAAAGCGAGGCAACCCTTGAAAAATATCTGCGGGATGTTCGTTGCTTTTTCGTTTTTCTGCGAGACAGAGAGATTTGTAAAAATGAGACTATTGCTTATAAGGAATATTTATCCAAGAACTATGCACCTGCCAGTGTTAACTCTATGCTGGTAGCACTCAACATTTTTTTAAGATTTATGGGAATGCAGAATTATTGTGTCAAACTATTAAAAATTCAGAGGCAGATTTTCTGCCGTGAAGAAAAAGAACTCACTCAACAGGAATACAGACGTTTGGTAAAAGCAGCGCACGGCACCAGACTGTCATATATCATTCAAGCTCTCTGCGGCACCGGGATTCGTGTCAGCGAGCTCAAATATATTACGGTGGAAGCTGTTTGTGAAGGGAAAGCTATTGTTAACTGTAAAAATAAGACACGGGTTATATTTATCCCCGCGTCGTTACAGAAAACATTGAAAGAATATGTTAAAAAAAACGGTCTTCCTACCGGACCGGTGTTTGTCGGAAAAAACGGGAAACCGTTAGATAGGAGTTTTATCTGGAGGCAGATGAAGTCCCTATGCCAAAAAGCCGGAGTAGCCCCGGATAAAGTATATCCCCATAATTTGCGGCATTTGTTTGCTCGGACTTTCTATTCCATCGAAAAAGATATTGTTCGGTTAGCCGATTTATTAGGTCACAGCAGTATCAATACCACTCGCATTTATACTATGGAAACCGGAAATCAACACCTGAATCGCCTGGAAAGAGTACAACAAATCCTCATCGTCACATAATGCTGATTATGTGTATCTCTTACTGCTATACATAAAAAAATAACCGTTCAAAGCCGCTGATAGCAAGTATATTTTAACACTAATTGCCTCTTTTGGCAAGAGAAACGCATTAAATTTATATGAATCCTAAAAAGAGGGTATCAAAAGATAAGCCGGAAGCGATGAAAATTTTCTTCCAGCTTTGTTTTTATACCTTTTTTATTTTTTAACAAAACGAAATATCAAGTTGGGGAAAGAACCGGGATTTCAACCAGAGCCGAATGGATTTTTGCGATGCCTTTTTATCACATAATCAGCATTATGTGTTTCATCGTATTTTTATTAGATAAATTGCCGTGAAAGGCGGAGGTTGTTTAATATGAAAAAATTTATGGAATGACCGAATGAACAGTTGCAAGGTCGGAAAAATCTCAACTTGTCAAGTTGATTGCAGAATCTATGTTTGAATAAGAGGGAGGACTATGTTGTATCATAAAATTCAAATATTAGAAAAGGATTTTCAGGAGCTGCCGCAGTTTGTGCAGGAGCATAGTGAACGAGTAGGACGTTATACACAAATCTTAATGGGTCGAATGGAAGAATTGCAAAAAACAGGCTGCTTTTCTGAGTTGTTTATTCCGGATCAGGATAAAATCAAAGTATTGGGCAGATATCATGATATCGGAAAACTCGGTATTACCGATGAAATTTGGAAAAGTTCCGCTTCCCTTAGCGAAACAGAAAAAAATTTTGTACATACGCACCCGATTATCGGGGCTTACATTGTGAAGGACAAGCTGGCACCCTCTGACCAGGAGTATAGCGGACGGGATATCTCTGAAATTTTGATGCAATGTTGCTTGTTTCATCATGAAAACTGGGATGGCACAGGATATCCCTTTGGATTGAAAAAGGAGAAAATTCCCGCATTCGCTCGTATTGTCAGGATTACAGATGCCTACGATGCTATGACTGCTGATCGTCCATACCGCAAAAGGATATCCGCTCAAGCAGCTTTGCAGGAAATTGAAACCAACGCAGGTTGTCAGTTTGATCCTTATTTTGCTGAGATCTTTTGCTCGGTTATGCAAAGTTACGCAGTCGTAGGAGGAGAATATACGGGTAAAGAAAAACTTATCAAGAATATAGCCGGGATGCAGAGCAATTGATACAATATATTTAAGAAATAGGGAAATCTGTTGGTGCCTTCGAACCATGCGGAAGGATTAGGCAGTATAAAATCGACAACATATTATGTATAGTGATGTCCTGATTTGAATTACAGTCAGAGAAAAATCAACAATTTCGTATAATATATAGGTTAGAATAAAAATAAGTGTCAAGGAGCGAGAATATGGCTATTTCACGGGTAAACAGATTTTTGGTTACGGTAGAAAAATACAATGAATATGATTGCAGCGGACGTTTGTTTACGCCGCTGCAAGATCAGGTTGTACACTTTGATAGTTTTACGGAACTTGTGCTGAGAATAGAACGTCAGCTTGATGAAATGCAATTTCCGCAGCAGGATAAGGAAATCAGAAATTTTTTACAGGTCAACGACTTCGATGAGCAAACGAAAGAGACAGAGGATATCTTTTGTGAACACAGTGCTTACGCCGGACGCAAACCTTGTCAGGAACAGTTTCTTATCAACGTGCTTTTTCGACAGAATTCCAGTTGGCAAGGAAGTGTAAAGTGGTTGGACAAACAGCAAACCAAAAAATTCAAAAGCGTTTTGGAATTGTTGCATTTGATCCATGAAGCCTTAAAAGAAAACAGATAAGATATCAGAGCAAAAATAAGATATTATTAATTGATATTTTTGAAACATTACATTCTATTTTGTTAGTATCAGATGTTATTTTTCCGCCGCTTTTCATCGTATGAGGTATTATCGATTTGGAAATACGGCTGGTTATATTATATTTGGTACTGTTTTTTTACACCATTTTGTTTTCGGTTTCACACTGTTTTTTGCTTAGATATTATTACATCGGTGAGGCGTTGTGCTGCCGTTTCAAGCTCGCTACTTGGAATTCCGGACGGAGAAATTACTAGGATAATTTTATTGTTTTCATATTTTTCAATGAAAACTTTTAAACCTGATTTTTCAAATTCGCTTGACGGCTTGTGAAATTCCGTGACAAGAATAATTTGCAGTGTGTTTTCACCGATTTCAATTTTGGCGTCCGGCATCAGTTTTTTTAAAATTCCGGCGAAAGTTTTGGTTTTTGCGGAATATAATCGCCTGATTTTTCTTGTTTGTGATTTTATGTGTCCGTCTCTGATATAACTGCAAAGAGCAATCTGTTCCGTTTTTCCCGCAGTTTGTGCATATCTGAATGAATTTTGATTGTATTTTTCGGTCAGCTCTTTGGTCAGTACCATAAAACTGACTCTTATACCGGGCAAAAGCATTGCGGAAAAGGAGCCCATATAAATAATATTTCCTTTGCCAAGTGCATACAAAGAGGGTGTCGGCTTAACATTGTAGAGAAATTCATTTTCATAATCGTCTTCAATGACAAGAGAGTGATGTTTCTGCGAATAATCAACAAGCTCAAGTCGTCTTTTAATCGGCATAACATCGCCCCAGCGCGTCATATGTGACGGCGATACATATATAACGTCTGCATCTTTATCTCTTGTATGAACGTCAAATCCGTAATCAGCAAAAACCCCCATTCCTAAGACAAAGCTCTTATCCGGAAAAGAAACACACAGCTTTTTGTCAAGCAGGGAACAGAGAATCTGCAAAAGTGGTTGTACTCCTGCTCCGATAATAATTCTATCGGGAGATGTGATAACGTTTCTTTTTTCTTTAATATACTGTGCTATGGCGCATCGCAGATCATATTCTCCTTTCGGCTGGCTGTATGAAAGCAACCTGTCCCTTTGTCTCAGCGCGCTTTTGATGTATCTTTGCCATAGTGAGAAGTCAAAGCTTTCTTCATCGGCAATACCGCCGGATAAATCATATATGATATTGCTCTGTTCCTTTTTGTATTCTTCGTCAGGGCGGCTCTGTGCGATGTCTGAAGCAAAGTATCCGCTTTTACTATGGGCAATGATATACCCGTCGGCGCACAGCTCAAAATAGGCACTTTGGACCGTTGTAAGCGAAACACCATAAATTTCCGCTGCTTTTCTGACAGACGGAACTTTGTCGCCCGGTTGGAGTTCGCCTGTCAAAATCATCTCTTTAACAGTATTATAAAGTTTAGTGTATTTTTTCATAACTGTACCTCAAAAATTAATTAAAACTGTATCTGTAAATAATTACAGTTTTATTATATAATGATAGCATCAAATAATCAAGAGGGAAGAGTTTAGTGTGAAAAATAATATTTTTCACACTCCATTTGTTCCTTTTTGCCCCTAAACGCTCGGGCAGAATATTGCACAAAGTGCAATACCGGAACAAATTCAAAAAGGAATGATATTTTTTATGAAAAAATGCGCTGTCATCAACGATATATCAGGTTTCGGTAAATGCTCTCTTACCGCATCCATTCCTGTTATGAGTGCAATGGGTGTTCAGGTTAATCCTGTTGTAACGGGTGTGTTTACCAATCAAACCGGATACGACAGCTTTGACAGCGTTGATTTGACTGAGATGATACCGGAAGTAACACGCCAGTGGTCGAATTTGTCACCTCATTTTGACGGTATTCTTACCGGCTTTCTTCTTTGTGAAAGGCAGTATAAATATATTCTTGATTTTATAGATCGGTTTAAAAGCCGTGATACTTTGCTTCTCGTTGATCCTGTCATGGCTGATGACGGTGAGGTTTATGGTACATATACTCCGGGGATGGTGGAGGGTGTAAAGCGCCTTTGCTCAGAGGCTGATATCATCACTCCCAATCTTACTGAACTTAGAATTCTCAGCGGAGAAAATGATATTATGATTGCAGGGGAGAAACTTCTTGAAAGCGGTATCCAATCGGTTGTTGTTACAGGAATAGTGGAAAACGGACGTATTT
>CAUHFD010000171.1 GCA_959605275.1 uncultured Eubacteriales bacterium
GGTGCGACGGGCTACGGTGAAACGTTGATACAAAGTGCTTTTGGTGTGGATAAAGGCTGTGTGGAGACCATTGCGCATTATCTTGCAGCAAAACGGTTTCTACCTGAAGTGGACTACATATTGGATATCGGCGGACAGGACATCAAGTGCTTTAAAATACGTAATAATACGGTGGACAGCATTATGCTCAATGAGGCTTGCTCTTCGGGATGCGGCTCCTTTATCGAAACTTACGCGAGTACGATGGGATATACTTCCTCTGAATTTGCCAAGCTTGGCTTGGCGGCAAAGCATCCGGTGAATCTCGGATCGCGGTGTACCGTGTTTATGAATTCCTCGATCAAGCAGGCACAGCGTGAGGGCGCGGATATTACCGATATTTCCGCCGGTTTGTCGTACAGCGTTGTGAAAAATGTAATGTATAAAGTGATTCGTGCGGCAAACGGCGACAGCTTGGGTAAGCATATCGTGGTACAGGGCGGAACTTTCTTGAACGATGCCGTATTGCGTGCATTTGAATTGGAGGTCGGCAGAGATGTGGTAAGACCCGCCGTAGCGGGCATTATGGGCGCATTCGGAGCTGCGTTATACGCACAGCAGACCGGATGTACCGAAACCGGATTGATCACGCCGGAACAGCTCAAACATTTTACCCATACTTCTAAAATGGCGGACTGCAAGCTGTGCGGAAACGGCTGCCATTTGACGATCAACACCTTTGACAGCGGGCGGAAGCTGATATCCGGCAATCGGTGTGACCGTCCAAACGGAATTTCAAAAAAGAAAAATATTCCTAATATGTATGAGTGGAAATATCAGTATTTGACCTCGCTGCCGAAAAAGACAGGCGGACGGCGCGGCAAAATCGGTATGCCGTTCGGATTAAACGTATACGAAATGCTGCCGTTCTGGAACACGCTGTTTTATGAGTTGGATTTTGAGCTTGTGTTGTCCCCGAAATCTACCCGAAAACTTTATGTGGAGGGACAGCATACTATCCCGTCAGATACGGTCTGCTATCCGGCAAAGCTGATTCACGGGCATATCGAAGCGCTGCTCAAACAGGGAATCGATACCATTTTCTATCCTTGTATGCCGTATAACATTAACGAGAAGATGGGCGATAATCATTACAACTGTCCGGTTGTAGCCTATTACCCTGAGCTGATCCATGCGAACATGGAGGCGCTGCAAAAGGTGCAGTACTTGACACCGTATTGCGGGATCCATCGGCCGCGTGACTTTGAAAAGAAGTTTTCGGACTATATGCATGATATGTTTGGCATTCCCAAGATTGAAACCATGAACGCAGTGAAAAAAGCATTCCAATCTTATGATGCGTATTTGCAAATGATCAAGGACGAGGGCGCACGGGTTATCAAGGAATGTCGGGAAAAGAAGATACCGATGATTATGCTGGCGGGTAGACCTTATCATATCGACCCGGAAATCAATCACGGCATCGACAGCTTGATCAATTCGCTGGGATGTGCGGTTGTTACTGAGGACGCGCTGTATCATCTGTCAGAAAAGCCGAGAGTGAAAGTGCTGAACCAATGGACCTACCACTCCAGGCTGTATGCTGCCGCCAAATATGCAGTGACCCAGCCTGATATTGAAGTCGTTCAGTTGGTGTCTTTCGGATGTGGTATTGATGCAATCACTACCGACGAAATGCGTGATATTGTTGAGGGCGCCGGCAGAATTTATACGCAGTTGAAAATTGATGAAATTAACAATTTAAGCGCGGTAAAAATTCGGTTGCGCAGTATGGTTGCCGCGGTGCAGAACAGAAGCCGATAGAAAGGAATCAGGCAATAGAGTAGCTTGATGTTGGTCCAAAAATGGCAAAATTGATTTATGATAACGACGGAAGACTATTGTTCACCAAGGAAATGAAAAAAGAATATAAAATTCTGATGCCGATGATGCTTCCGATTCATTTCAGCCTGATTCGTGAGCTGTTGGTGTTGGATGGTTATGACGCAGAATTGCTGACTACCACCGATCACGATATTATTGATACGGGATTAAAATATGTTCATAATGATATTTGTTATCCCGCACAGCTTGTGATTGGACAGTTTATTCACGCATTGCAAAGCGGAAAATACGATGTCAACAAAACGGCGCTGTTTATTACACAGACAGGCGGCGGCTGCCGAGCTTCCAATTATATCCACTTGCTTCGGAAGGGATTAAAGGCGGTCGGATTGGAACAGGTGCCGGTTATTTCGGTCAATTTGTCCGGTATGGAGAAAAACCCGGGCTTTAAGCTGACCTTGCCCTTGATCTTGAAGATGATCTATTGCTGTTTCTACGGCGACATGCTGATGCTGTTATCGAATCGCTGCCGGGCTTATGAAGTGCACGCGGGCGAAACAGAAAAATTGGTTCAGTATTGGCAGGACAGGCTGATTTCGGAAATCAGCAGTACCATTAATTTGAGATATGGACATGTCAAGCAGAACCTCCGTAAAATTGCAGAGGATTTTTCTAAAATAGAGCTTAATATCACAGATAAAGTCCGAGTTGGAATCGTTGGTGAGATTTATATTAAATATGCTCCTCTGGGCAACAATAATTTGCAGGATTTCTTGGAGTCGGAGGGGTGCGAAGTCATCATTCCCGGTTTAATGGACTTTATCAGCTTTAAGGCGGATAATCGCTGTGAGGACAGTAAGCTGTACGGCGGAAAGAAAGTGGTTCGCGCAGTAGCAAAATTATTGAAGGATAAGCTGGATATCGTAAAGACAGATATGCGGGAAGCTTTGTCTGCATATCCTCAGTTTGAACCGCCGAAGTCTTTTGATCACCTGAAGTCGATGGTAAAGGATTATCTGGGATATGGGAATAAAATGGGTGAAGGCTGGCTGCTGACCGGTGAGATGATCGAACTGATTCACGACGGTGTGCCCAACATTGTATGTACCCAACCCTTTGGATGTCTGCCAAATCATATTGCGGGCAAAGGAATGATTCGTTTAATTAAAAAGAACAATCCAATCGCAAACATTGTTGCGATTGACTACGATCCGGGCTCCACAAAAGTTAATCAGGAAAACCGGATTCGACTGATGCTCTCTAATGCGAGAGAGCAAATGAAACGGGATCGTGAAGAACCGGTGAAAGCAGCTTCCGAAAAGGAATCTGTTTGCCGGGACGAAGCGGCACCGCAGGTTGCGGTAATGCAGTAAATCCCATTTTTAATAGATGCTTTTTTCAATCCCCGAAAAGTTGCTTTTCGGGGATTTGTTTTGTATAATAAATATGATGTTTAATTTTTGCTTGAAATATCCATCTGCGGATATTTGGCGGTCCGGACGGTAAAGGGTTGTCAGAAAAATGTAAGAAATATAATGGCTGTTTCGTAAGTTTTATCTGTTATAGTTTATAATAACAGAAAGAAAAATGGCAGCATGAAGTATCGGAAGGTGTGGATTTGGGTGGCACAGTATCATATTCTGGTGGTAGACGATGATAAGGAAATTGTAGATTCTATTTCCATCTTTTTGCAGAATGACGGTTATCATGTGATCAAAGCTTATGACGGTATAGAGGCGATGGAGCGTTTAAATGACAACGAGGTGCATTTAATTTTGCTCGACGTCATGATGCCGAAAATGGATGGAATCAAAGCACTGCTGAAAATCAGAGAGAAGCGGAACATACCGGTTATTTTAGTGTCGGCAAAATCAGAAGATACTGATAAAATTATCGGACTGAATATGGGGGCGGATGACTACATTACAAAGCCCTATAATCCATTGGAGCTGCTTGCCAGAGTCAAATCTCAGCTGCGCCGGTATACGACATTGGGAAATATGGACCAAAAGGGCAGTAATATCATTCAGGTAGGTTCTTTGAAGCTGGATACCGATAAAAAGGAACTGACCGTAGATGGGGAAGTAATCAAGCTGACGCCGATTGAATACAAAATCGTAGAACTTTTCATGAACAACTTGGGCAGAGTGTTTTCCATTGATGAGATTTATGAAAAGGTTTGGAATGAACCCAGTTTTAATGCCGACAACGTGGTGGCGGTACATATCAGACGGATTCGAGAGAAAATTGAGATCAATCCGAAAGAACCCAAGTATTTAAAGGTGGTGTGGGGCATTGGATATAAAATCGACAAAACCAAGTAAGTTTTATGCTGTCTTTTCCCTAATCATGATACCGGTGCTGCTTGTTGTATCGATGGTGATGCTCTATTACGGCAATGCAAATATTGTATATGATTATTATGTGAATCATCAGGAAGCAGTGTCGCAGGATACCGATTACCGTACGTTGTATGACGATTCTTGGGGGATTCAGACGATTTACAGTTTGGAAAACGAAATATTGGAGTTGCCGGAGGATCAGTATACCGGATATTATAAAACTTATGGCGACGATCTGGTTTATTATGCGAGAAACAAAAAAACAGGCAAGGTGATCACCAATATCAAGCCATATAGCTATCAGGGCGAAATGACCTTGAAGGAATTTCAGCGGATTTGTTATTATTACCGCACTGATTTGAGTTGCTACGGGCAATACAGTAACGGCACTTTTGTCAATAACGGAACGGAATATCAGCGGTTTGCTTCACAACAGGCAGAGTCGCCCGGCGACTTGCTTCGCCTAGACGGAGCATACAAACCGGTTGATCCGGAACAGTCAGAAAATTATGAGATTGCGTTTGCCTTTAAAGATACCTGTGTACAGACCAAAATTGACACTAAGTATACTTATACGACACAGGAATTACGCCGTTTTTTAGCTTTCGTCATCTCCGGTTTAGGAATAGCGGGATTGGCGTGTCTGTTGTTTGTTTTCCGTTTGATTAACCGTAAAGGTAGGCGGGCTCTGGCGGAATCGGTGGCGGGTGTGCTTTGCAAAATCCCTTTGGAAATCAAGCTCGTAGTTGGCGCTATTATCATTGCGGCAGCAAACAGCTGCGCATATTCCTTGGGCATTTTTGAAATTTCAATAGTCGTGTTGGTGTCCGGGTATTACCTGTATTTCCTGTTTGTCGATATCATTGTCAATAAATCGGGCTTTTTCAAGAGCAGCATTTGCTACTGGCTGTACAAAAGGATTCTGCGTTTGTTCGGCAAGGATCCCGAGTATGATCGCCCCGGCATATTGCCGCGTGCCTATCGGAAAGTACGGCGGGGGGCAAGAGATTGGAAAAGGAGAGAATATAACCGCCAGTTGTCATTGCCGTATCAGCAGCAATTGCATCATGCGCTGATGATTTATGTAGTCGGTATGCTTGGCATTGTCGCCGTTTCTTTTCTGTTGTTCTTTCTGATTTATGTGTTTGTCATTCCGATTGGGATTGCCGGTATGATCGCGCTTTCTTATTGGTTTTATAAGCGTTATCTGGATTTTGTCGAGGATGTCGGCAAGGTATCGCAGCATATCAAATATTTGCGGGACGGAAATTTTGAACAGCGGTTGGTGCTGGCGGAAGACAGCAAGCTTGCTCCGCTCTCGGAGGACTTAAACAATTTGCAGGACGGCTTGCAAAATGAGATCGAAAAGCGGATGGTCAGCGAAAAAATGAAGGTGGAGTTGATCACTAATGTTTCGCACGACTTAAAAACGCCGCTGACCTCTATGATTAATTACATTGATCTGCTCAAAGAAGAACATTTACAGCCGGACTACACCAATGATTACGTGAGAGTCTTGGATGAGAAATCCAAACGCTTGAAGTCGCTGATTGAAAATATTTTTGATATTTCTAAAGCAAGCAGCGGCAATATGAATATCCGCTATGAAAAGCTGAACATGGTAGAACTGATCAATCAGACGCTTGCAGAGTGTGAAGATTATCTGGCGCTGTCCAAGTTGAGCATTAAGAAAAATTTTACCGATGAAAAATTTTATGTACATGCCGATGGGAAGATGTTGTGGCGTGTTACCGAAAACATCATCAATAACGCGGTAAAATATTCTTTGCCGGGCACGAGAATCTATCTGGAATTGAGTGAACAGGAGCAATATATTTGCTTTACGGTGAAGAATATTGCGGGTTATGAGATGAATTTTACAGCAGACAGCATAGTGGAGCGGTTTGTGCGTGGGGATGAGTCCAGAACGACCGCAGGTACCGGATTGGGACTGTCGATCGTCAAGAGTTTTACCGAAGCCATGGGCGGCAAAATGCAGGTGGATATTGACGGCGATTTGTTTAAAATCAGTGTGTATGTGAAAAAGTATCAGGAACAATAATTCCGGGGGCTGTGGTATGCACAGCCTCTGTCATACTGTCAAAAACGATAGATTTTAAAAATCGTCACGTAGGCGGACATGTGCCGCCGCAGGGACTCTATG
>CAUHFD010000172.1 GCA_959605275.1 uncultured Eubacteriales bacterium
TGCTTGCAGATGAGCAATCCAAGCGGGTGTTTGCCAATGTGGTGAACTTTAAGCTGAGCGGGAAGGTGGATTATCTGGAGCAGGCGACTACGTCGGTTGATGAAATATACCATGACATTTTGCCGCCCGAGTCAAATGAAGTTTATCTGGATTTGGGCGCATATAACGGCGATACCGTACGGGAATTTTTGTCTTATGTTCCCGATTGTAAAAGAATTATTGCGGCAGAACCGGATATCAGAAATTACCGGAAGCTGAAAAAATATATAGAAGAAAACGGATTGGAACAGGTGGAGGCAAGAAACATCGGTGTTTGGGACTCCGCCGGAGTGATGCATTTTGATCGCCGTGCAGGGAGAAACTCTGCCATTTCCCAAAATGCAAAAACAGAGGTAATGGTTGACAGCATTGACGGTATTTTAGGCGGCGAGCGCGTTACCACCATCAAAATGGATGTAGAGGGTGCGGAACGACAGGCAATTTCGGGCGGAATAAAGACGTTGCAGCAATATGCACCGAAGCTGAATATTGCTGCTTATCATCGAACCGGAGACTTTTTCGAATTGCCGCTGTTGATAAAAGAAATCAACCCGAATTATCAGATTTATTTGCGGCATCATCCGTATATACCTGCGTGGGAAACCAATTTGTATGCGAAAGTATGCCGTTAAATCAGCACGGCAAGCAGCATCATTTCGAGCAGACGTGCATAGATCGGTTCGAGGTCTTCTATCGGCAACGGATTTTCTCCCGAACCGATTTCAATGGTGAATCCGGGTCTTCCTGTTTTGTCGATGAACCAGTCTTTGAATCCTCCGTGGGAAGCAAGTCCGTCGTTATGTACCAAACGATAGCCGCAGGCACTTGCCAGCAGTTCGGCAATCAGACGGGAAGAGGAGGGTGTACGTGTTCCGTATTCATAGAAAATTTCTTCGCCCTGTGAGTGAAAGGCAAATACCTTTTTGACATCAAAGGTTTTGCAGAGATTGATCATGGCACGGGTTTCAAATTCACTATGCGCCATTTTTCCTCCGTATTGGGTAGGTGAAGGTGCATTAATACCCTGTGATTTTTCCATGGCGCGAAGTACATTAAACCCAGCATCATAATTATGGTTGAGGTCGATGCCGCGGGCGTTTGCCTGCCATTTTTTATGATTCACTGCCATGATATTTTCCACATAACGCTGCATATGCTTGGCAGATTTTGGTCCGTTGAGCGCAATTTCTACGCCGTCCGGATTGACCATTGGCACACAAATTAAGCCCTTTTCTTCCATTGTTTTGCAGATATCAATATCTAACAAGTTGCTTTGGGTGGTATAGGCGTGAGCAAATTCTCCGAAAAAGCGGAGCAGCAGGGAACAGGTTAGCCATTCCTGTGCGTGGAAAGCGCCGGCAAACAAGGTGGCATCTTTGATGTTCCCCAAAGCCAGCGCATAAATTTTTCGTCCCAGAAAGCTTTTTCCAATTGGGAACAGCTTTACCTGGGGATTGTGTGATTTGATGATGCTGCACTGTTTGCAGGTGCGCTCATAAGATGGCGGCTTAGTAAAAAAATCATCCATCCGGATATCTCCTTTTGTTGAATTCTGGGGTTACAATATATTTATATTGAGCAGCGATTAAAAATAGTCAGGGAGCCAAGCAGATTTTTCAGAAAAAGAAAGGTTATGATTGCGATGAAGTTAACTGAAAAAACGATTTCACAAAAAATGTTGGTACAGGGCAGAATCATCAATTTACGGCAGGATACTGTGACGCTTGAGAACGGAAAGACGGCACTGCGGGATGTGGTAGAGCACCCCGGAGGGGTATGCGTGTTGCCGTTGACCGATGATAACGAGATTATTCTGGTAAAACAGTTTCGCTACCCTTATCAAGAAGTGCTTTTTGAAATTCCGGCAGGAAAGCTGGATAAGGGCGGGGAAGATCCACTGCATTGCGGGATGCGGGAACTGGAGGAGGAAGCGGGCGTAACCGCCGGAGATTATCTCAGTTTGGGGCAGATGTACCCTTCTCCCGGATACTGCGATGAAATTATTCATATGTTTTTGGCGAGACAACTTCAGCCGAGTCAACAACATCTGGATGAGGATGAATTTTTAGAAGTTTATAAAATGCCGTTTTCGCAGGTGTTAAAAATGGTGACAGACGGAGAAATTAAGGATGCGAAAACGCAGATTGCCGTTTTAAAAACAGCGGTTTTGCTTGGAATTTGATCATAGTGTCTAAAAATGAGCAGACATATTTATACAGATGCGATTCAGTGTAAAAATTTATGTAAATTTTTTGTTTTTTTCGCTATTCGCTATTTACAGATGAAGCTTTCTGTTGTATAATAAATAAAACGCTCAGTAAATGAGCAGACACCTTTAAGTTGGTCCTGTGAGGCTAACAAGGCAGTCAACTTTATTGAACAAGCGGTATCTTTCGGTATAGTTGAGGATTACTGCGTGATATGGATTAAAGTCGGCTTGGCTTGTGAACGTCACAAAGGGTGATGGTTGCGGGTGAAGCTGTTTTTTTATGCAGCCATATCGGAAATTGGAGATAGATGAGGAAAGGAAGGGTGCGGTATGGAAGTGAAAACCGAATTGTTGGACGAAAAAGGGCTGTGTCGATGCATTGCCCGTATTGCATATGAGATTATTGAGAAGAATAAGGGTGTAGACAACCTGTGTATCGTGGGCATATTGTCGCGCGGAGCAGAGATCGCTTCCCGCATTGCTGCTAAAATCGCCGATGTAGAAGGAAAGTCGGTTGATGTAGGACTGTTGGATATTACGCTGTTTCGGGATGATCGGATAACGGCGCCGGATTATGTTGACCGATCGGTATTGCCGTTTGACATTGCAGGAAAAAAGGTTATCTTGGTCGATGACGTTATCTTTACCGGCAGAAGCGTAAGAGCGGCAATTGATGCCATTATGGATCGAGGAAGACCACAGAATATTCAGTTGGCAGTGCTGATAGACCGCGGACATCGGGAATTGCCGTTGCGGGCGGACTATGTCGGAAAAAATGTGCCGACGGCGACAAATGAACAGGTGCGCGTCATGGTGAAAGAACGAGACGGCGTTGATAAAGTAGTCATTTGCTAGTTGCAACCGCCTGCAAAAGTTTAGAAAGGATGGTTTCGGACGATGAGCAGTATATTGATAAAAAACAGCAGAATCGTTGACGAAAACAGGGATCAGGTGGGCGATATCCTGATACGTGACGGTGTGATTGAAAAAATTGCGAATGACATTTCCGAGCATGCAGATACCGTGATAGATGCCGCCGGAAAAGCAGTATTGCCGGGGCTGATCGATATGCATGTGCATCTACGCGATCCGGGATACACCTATAAAGAGGATATACTAAGCGGCTGTGAGGCTGCCGCTGCGGGAGGCGTGACTGGAATCGCCTGTATGCCGAACACCTCTCCGGTGAACGACAATCCGGAAGTGACCGAATATATTTTACTGCGTGCAAGACACGCCAAAGCACGGGTATATCCGATCGCGGCGATTACCAAGCGAATGTTTGGGGATGAGCTGACTGATTTTCATCAACTCAAACGAGCCGGCGCTGTCGGAGTAAGCGATGACGGAAAACCGGTGGAGAATGCCGACAGAATGGCGCAGGCGCTGCAAAATGGCGCGCTGGCAGGTTTACTTCCGATTTCTCATTGTGAGGATTTGGAGATTATAAACGGAGGCATTATTAACAAGGGTGCCGTTTCGGAACAGCTTGGCGTGAAAGGAATGGACAGGCTGTCCGAAGACAGCATCACCGAGCGGGAAATTTCGTTGGCAAAGCGTACCGGCAGTCCGGTTCATATCGCGCATGTCAGTACCAAAGGAGCGATTGATGCAATCAGGCGTGCCAAATCGGAAGGAGTACCGGTTACGTGCGAAACCTGTCCGCATTATTTTATCCTGACCGAACAGGAATTGCTGAAGCGGGATGCGGATTATCGGATGAATCCGCCGCTGCGGGAAGAAAGTGATCGGGCGGCAATTGAGGCTGCGGTGCTTGATGGTACCATAGATTGTATTGTTACCGACCATGCACCGCATAGTGCGTCAGAAAAGCGCGATTTTGAAAAAGCGCCCAACGGCGTGGTTGGTCTGGAAACCTCCTTGTCGGCGACGTTGACCGCGCTGGTGCATACCGGTAAGATGGATTTAAAACAGCTTTGCAGACTCATGTCGGGGAATCCCGCCAGACTGTTGAAAGTGCCGGGCGGCAGAATAGCTGAAGGCGAAGTGGCTGATCTGGCGATTGTGGATTTGGACGAGGAATGGACGGTAGAGCCGGAAAAACTGCACTCCAAGTCCAAAAACACCGTATTTAAGGGGCAAAAGCTGATTGGCAAAGTGAAAATGACGCTGCTGGGCGGCAACGTTGTCTTTGAAGATGCACAAAGTAACATTTAGGAGGATAATTTATGTCACTGGATCGGTTAGCTGAAAAAATCGTACAGACGCAAAATCCGACAGTAGTTGGATTGGACCCGAAGCTGGAGTATGTTCCCGCGTTTATCAAGGAGAAGTATTTTCGAAAATACGGAAATACATTGAAAGCGGCAGCCAATGCACTATTTGCATTTAATAAGGGATTGATTGATCAGCTTTATGATATTGTGCCGGCAGTAAAACCGCAATGCGCGTATTATGAAATGTATGGCTGGCAGGGGGTAAAAACCTTGGCAAAAACGATGGAATATGCGCGTGAAAAAGGCATGTTTGTGATCACTGACGGCAAGCGCAACGATATCGGTACCACGATGGAAGCCTATGCCACCGGACATTTAGGCGAGGTGTCGGTAAACGGTAAAAGGATCGAGCCGTTTATGGGAGACGCACTAACAGTGAATGGATATCTGGGTAGTGACGGCATCAAGCCGCTGTTGCAGGTGTGCAATCAGAGAGATAAAGGGATTTTTGTGTTAGTAAAGACTTCTAACCCTTCTTCGGGGGAACTGCAGGATCAGTTGATCGACGGCAAGCCGGTTTATGAAGTTGTGGGCAACATGTGCGAAACGTGGGGAGAAGCGCTTCCCGGAAAATATGGTTACAGCGGTGTTGGCGCCGTAGTTGGCGCAACTTATCCGAAACAGCTGGAACAACTGCGTGCAGCATTGCCGCACACCTTTTTTCTTGTGCCCGGGTATGGTGCGCAGGGCGGCGGCGCGAAAGATGTCGTTTATGCATTCGACCAAAAAGGCTTGGGTGCAATCGTAAATTCTTCCCGTGGAATTATCTGCGCTTATCAAAAAGAGGGCTGTGACGAACACGATTACGCCGGTGCTGCCAGACGGGAAGCACTGCGAATGAAAGCAGATATTACCGGTGAGATCGGCAAGATCACACTTTAATACAAATCGAGATAAACTTATAAAGATATACAAATGGTAAATAAAAACAGCCATCAAAGGCAGATGGGATGATAATGATGAGCAAAGGCAAGCTGTTATTGGCAAACGGAATGGAATTTGAAGGGGAATGCTTCGGCGCGGAGGGAACTGTGATCGGAGAAATCGTATTCACCACCTCGGCAACCGGATATCAGGAAACACTCAGCGATCCCGATTATCACGGACAAATTGTGGCGCAGACCTTTCCGCTGATCGGCAATTACGGTACCAATGAAGAGGATTATGCAAGCGGAAAATGCCATGCCAAAGGATATTTGGTACGGGAATGGTGCGATACGCCCTCTAACTTCAGAATGGATGATAATATCGATCATTTTCTGAAAAAGCATCATATTGTCGGGCTTTGCGGAATCGATACTCGTAGATTGACCCATATATTAAGAGAAAACGGTGTAATGAACGGAGCGATATATACAGACGGTAATATTGACAAGGCAAAATTGCTGGAAGAAATCAGAAGCTACACCATTCTCAATCCGGTCGCGGAGGTCACCGTTGAGGAGCCGTATTATTATCCGGCGGCAGAAGAAAAATATAAGGTTGCGGTGATGGATTACGGCTGTAAGAAATCGATGATCGACGAGCTGCTGAAGCGCGGCTGCTCGGTCACTTTGCTGCCGGCGATGACGACTGCGGAGGAAATCAAGCAATTGGAGGCAGACGGCATTGTACTTTCAGACGGTCCGGGCAATCCCGATGACAATGTGAAAGAAATTGCCAACTTAAAGAGCATTGCAGGCTTGGGACTGCCGATGTTCG
>CAUHFD010000173.1 GCA_959605275.1 uncultured Eubacteriales bacterium
GGGGTACGGTTGGGAGAGGGGAAAGTCCCCTCTCCTAGAGCGTTGTCGAATTTATCGACACGCTCATAATATATAATTGTAAAATATTTAGCACAGAATGTCAATTGGCAGAATGACCGATATTCCCCTGCCCGGAAGAAATAAAAGTAAAATTTCATTAAAAACGAAATGATGCTTTTTCGGATTTATTACGGTCATTGCAAACCATAGCCATGATTTATAGCCGATATGTCAATAAAATGTCTGAAATATGTCAAATTCTTAATATTTTATATATGGTATTTTTCTTAAAAAGCTGTATAATATTTATAAGTGCATTCATTTTTAAATCCGGTTTTTTCAGGACCGGTGATTTATAAAATAAGGGATTGATTTTATTTTGTCAAAGCAAAACGTGAAGTCCAAAAAACATACCAGACCTTTTTTGCCTACTTTTTTTATTACGCTGTTTGCTCTTTCAGCGTTGGGCGGCTTATATTTTATCATGCAGGGAGATAATTTGATATCCGGCGTTTTCCCTTTTTCCAATTGGGGAAACAACCAGGATGTTTCCAGTAAACCGTCACAGCAAAACGGTTACGGTCTTGTGGTGGAAAGTGAAGCCGTTGAAAATGATTATTTTGATGACGCGGCTTTTGTGGGGGATTCTTTAACCGTCGGAATGAAACTGACGGATTACGTAGATAAGGATAATTTATTCGGAATCACAGGCGTCAGTATCAAAGCTATCAAAACAGAGAAGGAAACCTTCAACGGCAAGCAAACCACCGCATTAAAAGCTGCCAGTAATATGAAACCGAAAAAAATTTATGTCATGCTCGGTACAAATTCTATCGGTTATACTTCGGTTTCAACGATGATTGAGCAATATGCTGAGGTAATTGATCTGCTCAAAAAAAGCAATCCGAACGCGATATTCTACATTCAGTCGATTCCGCCGATGACAAAATCTTATATCAATTCTAATTCCAGGTTCAAAACAAAGCATTTTGAGGAATTTAATGAGGAATTGGAAGCATTGGCGATTGCCAAGGAATGTTATTTTCTGGATACATATTCTTTGTTTGTAACAGAAAGCGGATATCTGCCAAGATCGCTGTCTACCGACGGATTGCACCTGAATCAAGATGCATATGATATTATGTTCGAGTATATCAAAACACATACGGTGCAAAACTAAATAAAACGCGGCATGCAATCAAAGTGTTAATATGAAACAGGGGAGCATGTTCTGTTCCCGAAAAAAGCGATAGTCGCCGTTTTCAGAAACAGAACATAACTTATCCGGTTATATTGGTAAATGCTGCGAAAAAAACAGGGGGTATCTATGTTAGTAGAATGTATTTCAATCGTGATGATTATTCTTCTTATGGCGGTTGTGTTTTTACGCGCGCGCCGAAAGGATTATGCAATCACGACATTACCGTTGTTGATTCTGCCGTTGCTGCATGTTTTTTCGCTATGGGCGGCTAAGCCGATTGCCGCAGTGTTTCCGTTAGAGCCTGCCGGTGTGATGGTGGCAATTGATGCGACTGCATTGATTATTTCCTGCACAGCGCTTGGATTTTTCTCCCATCGTATTGCTGCTAAAAAGCCGCGAATGGTCTACCTGCTTTTTTGCGGGGCTTTTGTTACGATATTAACTTGGGTTTTGATTAGTAACACATTGGTGCCGATACAATAAAACAAACAGATGAAGGAGCGGCATTTTAACAAAATGCTGAAAATGAAATGAAAAAGAAAATAATTGCTTATGTTGTTGTTACTGTTCTGGCCGGAGTATATCTGTTTTTGGAAGTGCCCAATTTAAATCCGCTTTATCCCGATGGGGCAATGTTTTGGTGCTTTCTGCTTACTGTCTATATCTTGATTTCTCAGATCGGAAAATTTCAATTTCAATTTCATTTAAATCAAATTTCCGGAACAAACCAATCCCCTTTTTCCGTTTCTAAACGGGAAAATCTGAGCAAAGCACCGTTTATTGTGATTGGCGTGCTATGGGTAGCGCTCATTGCGGTGCATTTGTTTTCTACGCCGCTATTTCATGTAAAGGCTTATCGTGAACAGCTTTCCGAGCCGCAGATAAAAGCGTTTGACACTGATATGCAGCCGCTTGATACCAGTCAGATTCCGATTGTGGACAAGGATCTTGCAGCAAAGCTGGCGGATAAAAAGTTGGGGGAAAAGCCGGCGCTTGGCAGCCAGGTTGATTTAGGAGAGCCGACGATACAACAGGTGAACGGCAAGCTGGTATGGATCGTTCCGATGCATCATTCCGGCTTCTTTAAATGGCTGTCTAATATGGATGGCACACCGGGCTATATTGTTGTGTCAGCAACCGATATGCAGGATGTTGTTTATGTGGAATCCCCTAAGGTGAAAATACATCCGAATGCTTTTTTAATGGACAAGCTGGTTCGCCGAGTGCGTTTGGGTGACGGACTTTTTACCGGCATTACCGACTACTCTTTTGAGGTTGATGAGACAGGACAGCCGTATTATGTTGTTACCACATATAAATATTTGCGTGGCTTTGCGTTGCCCGAAGCGACCGGTGTTATCTTAATTAACGCTACTACCGGTGGTACCGAAAAATATGCGATTGATCAGGTCCCGGAATGGGTAGATCGAATACAGCCCGAAGATTTTGTAATGGAGCAGATCAACAACAAGGGAAAATATATTCACGGGTTATTTAATTTTTCTAATTTTGAAAAATTTGAAGCCTCTTATAACGATATCATTATTTATAATAACGGTAATTGCTATCTGTTTACCGGTATCACCAGTGTGGGCTCGGATAACAGTATTATCGGATTAATGATGGTGGATTTAAGAACGAAGGAAGCAATACAATATACCATGAGCGGCGCCACCGAAAGCGCAGCTATGAGTTCGGCGGAGGGTAAGGTACAGGACTTGGGATACCGTGCGACTTATCCGATTTTGTTGAATGTACAGTCACAGCCTACTTATTTTATGACATTGAAAGATGGGGAAGGGCTGGTCAAACAGTATGCTTATGTATCGGTCAAAAGCTATGATTTGGTTGGAGTCGGCACCACGGTGACAGAGGCAAAGCGTAATTATGAGGCTGTGATCGGCTCTCTTTCCGACAGCCAGGTTGAAGACGATAAGACCGTGACAGCAACTGGAAAAGTGGTGCGGATCGCCGGCGAATTTGACGGCAATCAAATGCAATACAGCATGATTTTGGACACCAATCCGAATTTGATTTTTACGATTGGGGCGGATAAGAGTGCAGAATTAGCTTTGACTAAAGAGGGAGACAACGTTTCATTGACTTACGCCGAGCAGGAAAGCGGTGTTGTGAAAGCCAACAGCTTTGATAATGTCGAATTTACCCAAAGCAAAGCGGCATCATGATATAGGCGTCGATTTGTTCCAAACGCGAAACATCATATTTTTATCGGTTTTCAGTAAATATTTAATCGACAAAAAGGCGGTGCACAGAGTGGAGAAGCAAACGACCCGTAAAACAAAAATAATCATACCGGCAATTATAATTTTTATAGTTGCCGGTATTGCTTATGCGATGTTGACTCATTTTCGGCTGATACCGAAAATCAGCTACACAGCGGAGGATTTCGGCATTACAACGGTAAAAAGCAGGATAGACTATAATCATAACGGAATTGATGATTATACCGATATTCTTTTGGGTGCCCGAAAAGATGCGCAAAACAAACCGAAATATGACGGTAAATATTGGGCGGGAGGATATCCGCCTGATGATATTGGGGTGTGTACCGATGTGGTGTGGCGCGCTTTTAAAAATGCGGGATATTCTCTGAAAGACATGGTGGATCATGACATTAAGGAACATATAGAAGATTACCCCCGGGTAGGAGGAAAGCGGGATTCTAATATTGATTTTCGGCGTGTGCCTAATTTACGAGTGTTTTTTACCAAATACGGTATTTCGCTGACGCTCGACCCAAAAGAGATTGATCAGTGGCAGCCGGGAGATATTGTTACTTATGCCAATACGCATATCGCAATTGTTTCGGATAAGAGAAATAAAGACGGGATACCGTTTATTATTCACAACAGCGGGCAGCCGCTGCGGGAAGAAGATGCATTGGTGTTAAGCACTGAGATCAGCGGACACTTCCGATTTGACGCAAGTAAGGTGGACGAGTCAGTATTGGTACCGTTTGAGTAAAAGGAAAAGAAGACATGACCTTTTCGAAACAAAAGACGTTTGACTGCATATAAATATATTGGGAATGAACGCAGAAAAACGTTTTGGGAGCGTGAAGAGCATGTATTATCGGGCGACTACCAAAGAACGGAAGAGAAAAATTAATGCGGTTCGTATTTTGATGCTGGGATTAACGCTGCTCTGCATTATATTTTTGGTTGATCGAAAAGTGCGTCCGATCATTAAAAACAATGCAGCGATCCAAGCAAAAATGATTGCGACCAAGGCATTAAATCAGGCGATTACCGAACAACTGAGAGACAAGGATTATACATACGATACGATGGTGAAACTTGGCAAGGATAATGACGGACAAATTATCTCCATGGAAACCAATACGGCACAGATAAATAAAATACAGGCTCAACTGACTGAAAATGCGATACAGCAGTTGGAAACCATGGAAGATACGGTTTATAAAATTTATTTTGGTACGCTGCTTCATTCGGAATATTTTGCAGGCAAAGGCATTCCATTGAAGTTTCATTTACA
Source organism: uncultured Eubacteriales bacterium (assembly GCA_959605275.1). GTDB lineage: Bacteria > Bacillota > Clostridia > Oscillospirales > Ruminococcaceae > HGM13222. Next base: position 4,718 of record CAUHFD010000173.1, read on the forward strand.
GCCGGCAGGATATGTAACGACTAAGATTCTCAGTAGTTTTACGGAGGCAGGAATCAATCAGACGCGCCATGAAATTAAGTTTCGGATCACGGTACCGATAGCGGTAGCTGCAACGGGATATCACACCAGTACTGATGTCGGAATTGATTTTGTGCTTGCCGACACCTTGATTGTGGGGGATGTACCACAGTATTATACCAATGTTATTACAGAAGATAAGAATTTGGTCAATGAGCTCAACGACTATAAAGCCGAAACACCAAAAGAATAATAAACCCCGCCTGCTGAAACAACATCCTTTTCAGCGGGCGGGGTTTATGGTAAAGTTAGGTTGTATCGGTTATTCTGTTCTGTTTTGTCCAAGAAAGAAGAGCGCAACTGTACCGGGACCAGAATGTGCACCGATGACCGGACCGATATCATGAATCATATATTTTTTGATTCCGCATTCCTTTTTCACTAACTCGGCAACATACTTTGCATCTTCTTCACAATCTCCGTGGCTGACAAAGAAAATAGAATTCTCCAAACCGGCGGATTTTGCTTTCATTTTTTCGACAAGCTGATTCAAAGATTGTTTTCTCCCGCGCACTTTTCCAATCGGAATCAGCCGTCCTTCTTCATCAACATGAAGAATCGGCTTAATTCCCAATACCGAACCTAATACTGCGGTTGTTTTTGATACCCTGCCGCCGCGATGCAGATGATGCAGATCGTCTACCGTGAAATAGTGACATAGGTTTTGCTTGATGCTCTCCAGCTTTTCTGCGGTTTCTTCTATGGACATGCCGTTGCTTTTATATTGAACGGCATAATATATATATAGCCCTTCTCCCAGAGAGGCGCAAAGAGAATCAATTACCATAATTTTTTGATTCGGATATTTTTCAGACATTTGCTCAGCAGCGATTTTGGCGCTGTTACAACTGCCGCTCAATGCGGAAGAAAAAGCAATGTGCAGCACATCAACTCCTTGTGACAGATATTTTTCAAAATGCTGCTCACATTCTTCCGGAGAAATCAATGCTGTTTTGGGCATGGCGCCTTGTCGTACCAATTGATAAAATTCTTTGGCACTTAATTCTTTTTCACCCCTAGAAATGTACTCTTCATTATTTATGGTAAAACGCATAGGAATTACCGCAAGATTGCTTGCAGTAATAAAGTCTTCCGGTAAATCACAGGTCGCATCGGTAGAAATTATAAATTCAGCCATCAAAAATCACCATTCCTTTTTAGATTTGTTCCTTTTTCGTCATCTATGGAAAAAGAAACGAATAAATATGAAAAACAAAAATGAAATTGACTCTTTATTTAGATGATTATATTATTATACAATATTTCCCGGGATATAGCAATGATAAAGAAAGAAGATTATTTTTAATCATTGTAGCATTACAATAGATGTGAGACTAAAAG
>CAUHFD010000174.1 GCA_959605275.1 uncultured Eubacteriales bacterium
ATAAAAGGTGCCGAGGTCGGTATCAGAATTGATCAGACACTGACTCAGGATGCCACCGGCACAATGGCATATCTGGAATTTGAAGCAATGGGCGTTGACCGTGTAAAAACCGAACGCAGCGTTGCTTACATTGACCATAACACTTTACAGTCGGGTTTTGAAAATGCGGATGACCATAAATTTATCGGGTCCGTAGCAAAAAAACACGGCATTTATTTTTCTCGCCCCGGTAACGGTATCTGTCATCAGGTTCATCTGGAACGCTTTGCTATTCCCGGCAAAACTCTAATAGGTTCTGACAGCCATACTCCTACTGCCGGCGGCATCGGTATGCTGGCTTGCGGTGCAGGCGGTCTGGACGTAGCTGTTGCGATGGGCGGCGGTGCTTACTACATCACCATGCCTAAAATGGTCCGGATCAACCTTTCCGGCAAGCTTTCCCCTTGGATATCCGCCAAAGATGTCATTCTGGAAGTGCTGCGTATTTTAACCGTTAAAGGCGGCGTCGGCAAAATTATTGAATACGGTGGAGAGGGAGTCAAATCCCTGACTGTCCCCGAGCGTGCCACCATCACGAATATGGGTGCCGAGCTGGGGGCAACCACTTCGATTTTCCCTTCCGATGAAGTCACAAAAGAATTCATGAAAGCGCAAAAGAGAGAATCAGATTGGGTTGCTTTGTCCGCTGATGACGACGCTGTTTACGATGAAACCTATGAAATTGATTTAAGTGCGTTGTCCGCACTGGCAGCCTGCCCTCACAGCCCGGACAACATCAAGCCGATTGCAGAGCTTAAAGGACAGAAAATCGATCAGGTTTGTATCGGTTCCTGCACCAATTCTTCTCTGTTTGACTTAATGAAAGTCGCTTATATTTTAAAAGGCAAAACGGTGCATCCTGATGTCAGCCTTTCGATTGCGCCCGGCTCCAAACAGGTGTTCAATATGCTGGCACAAAACGGCGCGCTTGCCGATTTAATTAATGCCGGCGCACGCATTCTGGAATGTGCTTGCGGTCCTTGCATCGGTATGGGACAATCTCCGAACTCCAAGGGAATCTCGCTGCGTACCTTTAACCGTAACTTTCTGGGACGTTCCGGCACTGCCGATGCCGGCGTATACTTGGTAAGCCCCGAAACAGCAGCCGTATCTGCCTTGACAGGCGTGTTTACCAATCCTGCCGAGGTTCTGGGTGAGATGCCCCATTTTGAATTGCCGGAAGAATTCGTCATCAATGACAATATGATTGAGCCGCCTGCTTCTCCCGAAGATGCGAAAAATCTTGAAATTTTCCGTGGGCCGAACATCAAACCGTTCCCCGTTACCACTCCTCTGGATGAATCAATATCCGCAGCCGCTGTTTTAAAGGTTGGCGACAACATCACTACCGACCACATTATGCCTGCCGGCGCTAAAATTCTCCCCTATCGCTCCAATATTCCTTATCTTTCAAAATTCTGTTTTGCTGTTTGCGATGAAACTTTTGCACAACGCGCTCAAGAGGCAAAACAAAGCTTTATCATCGGCGGTGCCAATTACGGACAGGGGTCTTCCAGAGAACACGCCGCTTTAGTTCCGCTTTATCTCGGTGTAAAAGCGGTCGTAACCAAAAGCTTTGCGCGCATCCACAAGAGCAATCTGATCAATGCGGGAATTTTACCTCTTACCTTTGTCAACGAAGCAGATTATGATAAAATCGAACAAGGCGATCAATTAGAATTGACCGGCATCCGCGATTGCATTATCTCAGATAAGCCAATCGTGCTGAAAAATATTACCAAAGGCTTGGAAATTCCGGTAAACAGCGACCTTTCCGGTCGTTCCAAAGATATCCTGTTAGCCGGCGGATTATTAAACTACACCAGAGAACAGGCTAAATAGGTTGACAAAAACAAAGCAGTCAACTGAAATGATACAGAAGGAAAGGGACAGACAGATGGAAAAGAATAAAAAATTAATCCGAAACATCGTGATTGGTTCTCTCATTGTAATTGTTTTGATTATATTAGCGGCAACCTCCTTCCGCAGCGTACCGACTGGATTTGTGGGCGTAAGAACGCAATTCGGCGCAGTAATTGGAAAAGAGCTTTCCCCGGGATTGCAAATAAAAGTACCTTTTATCCAAGATATCGAAATCATTGACTGCCGTACGCAAAAAATAGAAGCGGACGCGAATGCAGCCAGCAAGGATTTACAGAATGTTTCCAGTAAAATTGCTGTGAATTTTGCGGTTAATACAGAATCCGCTGTCAGCCTTTACAAACAGATCGGAAGCAATTACCGAAGCGTTGTGATTGATCCCGCAGTCCAAGAAGTGGTAAAGATGATTACCGCACAATATACCGCAGAAGAGATTATCACCAAACGTTCCGAGGTTTCCATGAAAATGACGGATTTGCTGGATGAAAAGATTGCACAGAACGGTATTAAAATCGAAGCATTCAATGTCATCAATTTTGATTTCAGTGAAGAATTCAATAAAGCGATTGAGAACAAGCAGATTGCACAGCAGCAAGCACTAAAAGCTGAGCAGGATTTAAATCGGATTAAAATTGAGGCGGAGCAAAAAATCGTCCAGGCAAAAGCAGAAGCGGATGCGCTGAAACTGCAAAAGCAGGAAATCACCTCTGATTTGCTGGAACTCAGAAGAATCGAAGCTCAATTAAAGGCAATCGAAAAATGGAACGGTGAGCTTCCTACATACAATGGAGGAGACGCAGTTCCCTTTATAGAGATCCCGAAAGAATAAGAAAAAAACTGAATGGCATCGCAGAAAGGAAAAATAGGATTATGGAAAAAATTAAAATGACTACACCCATCGTTGAGATGGATGGCGATGAGATGACCCGTGTCATCTGGAAGATGATCAAGGATATTCTGCTCACTCCATATATTGAACTGAATACAGAGTATTACGATCTCGGTCTGGAGCACCGAAACGAAACCAACGATCAGGTAACGATTGACTCTGCGATGGCGACAAAAAAATACGGCGTTGCTGTAAAATGCGCTACCATTACCCCAAATGCAGCAAGAATGAAAGAATATACCCTGAAAGAAATGTGGAAAAGCCCCAACGGCACCATCCGTGCCATTCTTGACGGAACTGTTTTCCGCAAACCGATTATCGTAAAGGGCATTAATCCCTATGTCTCCAGCTGGAAAAAGCCGATTACCATTGCCAGACACGCTTACGGCGATATCTATAAAAACACAGAGTTGCGCGTCCCAGACGGCAGCAAAGCAGAACTCGTAGTCACTGACAAGGATGGAAAAGAAACCAGAGCGTTGATCCATGATTTTAACGGCTCTGACGGTATCATTCAGGGCGTACACAATCTGGATGCGTCGATCGCCTCCTTTGCCAAGGCTTGCTTTAATTATGCTTTAGATGCAAAAGAAGATCTTTGGTTTTCTACGAAAGACACCATTTCCAAAAAGTACGATCATCGATTTAAGGATATTTTTCAGGAAATTTACGACAACGAGTACAAAGATCGATTTGAAGCCGCGGGAATTGAATATTTTTATACACTGATCGATGATGCTGTGGCGCGTGTCGTACGTTCAGAAGGTGGTTTCATCTGGGCTTGCAAAAACTATGACGGGGATGTTATGTCCGACATGGTAGCCACTGCGTTCGGAAGCCTTGGCATGATGTCGTCGGTATTGGTGTCACCTGACGGTGTTTATGAGTATGAAGCGGCGCACGGTACGGTTACCCGTCACTATTATAAATATCTCAAGGGAGAAACAACTTCTACCAACTCCGTGGCAACCTTATTTGCTTGGACCGGTGCACTGCGTAAACGCGGTGAACTGGATCAAAATAAAGATTTGATCAATTTTGCAGATAAATTAGAAAAAGCAACTATCCAGACGATCGAAAATGGTATCATGACCGGAGATTTAGCAAGTTTATCTTCTTTGCCGAACAAAAGAACCGTAGACACCGAAACGTTCCTAAACGAAATCAACAATACACTCTCCGGCTTACTGTAATTTGATAGATAGAAGGGGATTACTGATGGCAAAAGATCATGTGTCAAAAGAAAATGCGATTTCCATTTCGGTTATACGCAGAATGCCGCGTTATTATCGCTTTTTGGGAGAATTGGAAAAAGCCGGCTGTACCCGGATATCTTCCCGCGAACTGTCAGAAAAAATGGGGCTTACTGCTTCTCAGATCCGCCAAGATTTAAACTGTTTCGGCGGATTCGGACAACAGGGATACGGGTATAACGTTCCTCTTCTGCGTGAGGAGATCGGTAAAATTTTGGGATTAGATAAAAAGTTAAAGGCAATATTAATTGGTGTCGGCAATCTCGGTCGTGCAATTGTTACACATATGGATTTTGAAGCCAGGGGATTTAACTTGATCGGCTTATTCGATAATGCTCCTGAAATTATCGGCAGTACTGTTAACAGCCACACCGTGGAAAAAATCGAAGATGTAAAGAAATTTTGCAAAAAGCATAAACCATCCGTTGCCATTTTATGTATCCCAAAGCATGCCGCTAAAGAATTGTCTGAACAATTGGTAGAAATGGGTATCAAAGGCTTTTGGAATTTCAGCCATTATGATCTCAAATTAAACTATGATGGAATCGTCGTCGAAAATGTTCATTTAGGCGACAGTTTAATGACCTTATCTTACATGGTAAATAAAGTGATAGAATAACAACGAAAAGCCCGTCAAGGATTTTTTCTCTCCTTGACGGGCTTTTATCTTTTTATCCCAAACTCACGAGACCTAAATAAGCATTTTCCGACTTTTCCAGATATGATATGATTCCTTTCGATGCCATTTCCCGTATTCTGGATACCACAAATCCGCCCGTCAAAACAATCTGCTCTTTATATTGCAAATCCGACATCACACTTGCAATTGTCCGTTTTTGTGAAGTAATATATTTTTGAATCATACTATCATAAAAATGGCTTTTTTCTGTACAAAGTGAATCATTGTGCCAAACCCTCAAATCACCGTTTTCCTGCATTAATTTTTCCCAAATGCACGCTTGCTCTTGTCGGTCTTCCTTTGACAAAACAATGGAATAAGGTAAAAAGCGAATAAATTCTTCCGATGCAATATCCTTTGTCGAAACATAGGTGCTGAATCGATTCTCTCCGCGTTTTAATGTTCGAGAACAGCATACTGCCTGTACTTCAACAGGCGAATCAGCTAGCAACCAAAGTACATATAAATATCCGCAATATTCTGCCACAGTATTTGAATACCATATCACCACTTTGTCATGAATATATAACTTTTGAAAAAATTCACGATAATAAAGCTGAAAATCCATCTCTGTTAAGTGGTCAACCTCTCGCAGCAGTCTCGTGGCGGAAATACGGGATTCAATCTTTTTTATGTTAGAAATATCTCCTAATGACAGGTCATCTGGTATACATACTGTATCCGAAGCAATCAAATATCCATCTTGTATAGCACATTGAAGCGTATTTTTTACTTCTTCTGAAAAACAAATATTTAACATATCACTTCTATCCTCCCGCAATTCTCTAATATGCATTAACCAATTTTGCCATTTTATCATTCTATTATATAATATGAATCTCTTTTACCGTTTACCACCCTGCAATAAAGTAAAACATTAAAAATCACGTACTTACATCAAGTAAGTACGTGATTTTTGGTGGGCCTTCAGGGACTCGAACCCGGGACCGTCCGGTTATGAGCCGGATGCTCTAACCAACTGAGCTAAAGGCCCAAAATAAAAAGACAGAACCGTTATAGGTGAAAATGCATCCGTGTTCAAATGGGAACGGTTAGCGTCTAACACCAACGACACCGTCTTGTTAAATGGCCGTCTCATCAGCCAATATAGTGGTGACTCGTGGGGGAATCGAACCCCCGATGCCGCCGTGAGAGGGCGGAGTCTTAACCGCTTGACCAACGAGCCAAATGGTGCACCATCAGGGACTCGAACCCGGGACCCACTGATTAAGAGTCAGTTGCTCTACCAACTGAGCTAATGGTGCAAATGTCAAACAAGGTCTGCGAGAGACCTTGTTTGAGAGATGCCGGCACAGATCTATTTT
>CAUHFD010000175.1 GCA_959605275.1 uncultured Eubacteriales bacterium
TAGCTCTGTTGCCTCTTCTACCGCACATTGTGAAAGAACACCGGGACGACCGCATTGGGAACCGATCAGCAAACCGACACCGCAAAGCGGAGCATATCGGGCAACGCCGACGGTAGTTTCCATTTCATCAAATCCGCGTAGTGCAGCTTCGGCTGCATCACACGCAACTTGAATTGGATTATCGTTTAAATTGGTAACATGGCATTGATTAGATGGGAAAGCACGTTCCCGTACCTTCTGCATCGTCATCATCAATTCCACAACATTCATATGATGCATGACTTCACAGAGTTTTGCAGGAGTTAATCCGCCCGCAATTTTTGTGATTTCCGCTTTGCCGACATGAATGTCCACCAACATTTTCGCGATTTCCACTGAGTCCATGCTCATGGCTTTCTCTGCCACAGTGATATCTATTGCATGGTCTGCAATAAACGTATCAATAAAGTCGAAGTCTTCCCGTTTTTTGGAGTCCATTTCAACGATGACGCCATTTTCTATCTTTAAAGACGGCTTAGGATCATAAGGGGAATCCATTGCGATTAACCCATATTCCGGCCATTCTTTAATAAAACCATCAAGGTTTACAGGACGTTTGGAAAGCACTTCAAACCGTTTACTTTGCGGCATATCAAGTCACCTGTACCTTTTTATTTTTTTAACTCAGCCATCACTTTACGAGTAATTGCCTCAACTAAATCATTTACATCGTTTTTGCCGCAACTGCAATCTTTCTTGCTGTCAAATCCCGTAGGAACATCAGGCATAACAGCAGCGTGGCTGAGTTTCTGTGTTCCATCAGGGTTAGCGGAATTGGTAGGAACAGAATCACCCGGCAAAATTTCACATTGCGGGCATCCCGGATGTTTGCCGGGTGCACCGAATTTTTTACGAAGATCAAGCAGAGTATTGATCTGATCGCAATCCAACTGCTGTGCACCGCCGAGCTGACGAGCATACATGGAAACCTTTGCAAAATACTCGGTAGACTCCATGTTGAAATAAGCTTTCAGCAAAGTATTACCAACCGTCAAAGCTCCGTGATTCTTCAGCAGGAAAGCGTCATGCTTCTGAATATAAGGCATCAAAGAATCCGGAATTTCCATTGTGGAAGGCGTTCCGTATTCACAAATCGGAACGGTACCCAAGAAAATAACAGCTTCCGGCATGATATAAGTGTCAAGCGGAATATTGCAAACAGCATGTGCAGTTGCAACCGGAGGATGAGCGTGAACAACAGCGTTTACATCCGGGCGCTCCTGATATACTTTCAGGTGCATTTTGAATTCCGAAGAAGGATTCAAAGTTCCTTCCAGCTTATTGCCCTGACCGTCAACCTTAATAATCATATCCGGCGTCATGAAGCCTTTGGACACACCGGTTGGAGTACAGTAATATTCATTGTCGTTGATTTTTACGGAAATGTTTCCGTCATTTGCTGCGACAAATCCGTTCATGTAAATTCTTCTGCCGATTTCACAGATTTCTTTTTTAATCTCGTACGCAGATTTCATCTTTAATCTCCCTTTCTTTTATTACAAACTGAATATATAGAAATCCAAAGCGGATGTTCTAACTATTTATTTTTTGCTTCTTTTACAATGCGTTCGGTATCAAGCGCAATCATATATTCCTCATCGGTCGGAATCACCAGAGTGGTTACCTTTGCATCTTTCGCAGATAGGTTGACGATCTGTCCACGCGGCATCGTCTTATTTAATTCATGATCGATCTCAATGCCGAGAAATTCCAATCCTTCGGTTCCGATTTCACGCATGGTGCTGGAATTTTCACCGAGTCCTGCCGTGACTATCAATACGTCAATACCACCCATTGCCGCGGCATATGCACCGATATATTTTCGAAGCTGATGAGCAACCATCTTCTTCGCAACGATTGCACGATGTTCCCCTTTATCCGCAGCATCGCAAACATCACGCCAGTCACTGGAAATACCGGACACACCGAGAAAACCGGATTTTTTATTCAGCAAGCTGTCAACCTGCGCGGCACTCATGCCTTCATCTTTAATCAGATAAGTGACAACCGCCGGATCAATAGAACCGCAGCGTGTGCCCATCATGATTCCGTCCAAAGGAGTAAATCCCATTGAAGTATCAAAACTCTTTCCGTCTTTGATCGCGGTAATAGAAGAGCCGTTGCCCAAATGACAGGAAACAATTTTCAAATCTTTAATGTCTTTTCCGAGATATTCGGCTGCTTTTAAAGAAACATACCGATGAGAAGTACCATGGAATCCATATCTCTTAATGTCATATTTTTCATACAACTCATACGGCAATGGGAACAAATATACATGTTCTTCCATTGTAGTATGGAAAGAAGTATCAAAAACAGTTACTTGGGGAACATTTCCCATTATTTTTTTACAGGCTTCTATTCCTTTTACAACCGGAGGATTGTGAAGCGGCGCCAGTTTTTGGGTCGTATACAAATAATCCAAAGCTTCCTGATCAACCAGAACAGACTCTTTGAATTTTCCGCCGTGAGCGACACGCTGTCCGATGGCGTCAATATTTTTAACGCTGTCGATTACACCGTATTCTCTGCCGGTCAGCAAGTCCAGAACTACCTTGATCGCATCATCGTGCGTATTCAAGGTTAATTCATCCTTATACTCCTTTCCGTCATGAGTGGTATGCTTCACAGCACCATCAATTCCGATTCTTTCACATAGTCCTTTTGCCAATACCTTTTTCTGATCCATGTCAAATAACTGGTATTTGAGTGAAGAACTACCTGAATTAATTACTAATACATTCATTTGTACAGTCATTCCCTTCAGAATCTATGTCTCCCAGAATAATGAATATTATTCCTCATTTTAACCAATATATTTTAGATATTCCCGATATGCAGATTCGCAATCAATTTCCGCACGAGGATTGTAGTAAACCGGATTTAAACTATTGGCAATAATCTGTCTGGCATCGGTAATGTTTTTAAATTCATCGAGTGCAATCATCTGTACTGCAACATTACCGGTCGCAGTGGCTTCAATCGGTCCGGCAATCACATTGATTTTACAAAAATCAGCAGTCATCTGGCAAAGAAGATTATCCTTGGTTCCTCCGCCGATCATATGAATCGCATCATACTTTTTACCGGTGATATCTTTCAAACATTCATAGGTATAACGATATTTCATTGCCAAACTCTGATAGATACAGCGCATGATTTCACCACGTGTCTGCGGTACATACTGTCCTGTTTTCCGGCAAAATTCCTGTATTCTTTTCGGCAGATTTCCGGGAGTGGAGAAGACCTCGTCATCTACGTCAACAAAGCATTTGAAAGGCTCGCAAGCCAGTGCTTCTCTCTCCAAATCGCCGTAACTGACATCAAATCCTTCTCTGATCCATTGACGGCGGGATTCCTGAATCAGCCACAGTCCCATAATATTTTTCAAGAAACGAACTTTTCCGCCGTATCCGCCCTCATTGGTAAAGTTATATTTTTCTGTCTTTTCATTAATGATCGGTTCCGATAACTCAGTACCGAATAACGACCATGTACCGCAACTGATATAAATAAAATCATCAGTAATATTCGGAACGGCAACAACGGCAGATCCGGTATCATGAGAAGCAACAGCAATGACCGGCACCTTTTTGCATCCGAGTTCCTCACAAATTTCATCGGACAACATACCGCTGACGCTGCCGCATGGAATGATTTCCGGTAAAATTTTTCTTGGGATAGACAATTTGTCTAACAATTCATAATCCCAATTTTGTGTTTTCGCATCCAACATCTGAGAAGTGGAGGCAATGGTAAATTCCGCCTTCATTTCTCCAGTCAGAAAATAAGCCATCAAATCAGGCATGAACAGCATCTTCTCTGCTCTTTCCAGGATGTCAGGACGCTTCGTCGCTAAAGAATACAATTGAAACAAAGAATTGAAACGAGCAAACTGAATACCGGTTCTTGCATAAATTTCTGCTTTCGATACTACCTTATCCGCTTCTTCAATAATTCCCATTGTGTTTTCATCACGATAGTGAAGCGGATTTCCAAGCAATTTGCCTTCTTTATCCAGTAAACCGAAATCTACTCCCCAAGTATCAATACCGATTGCGTCAAATCCTCCGGCATTTACCGCTTTCACAATTCCCTGCTTAATTTCATGCATCAAACGAAGAATATCCCAATAGAAAGTCCCCTGTAATTTAACCGGATCATTGGAAAAACGGTGAATTTCGTTCATTGTTATGTCTTTGCCGTCAAACTCAGCCAACATTGCTCTTCCGCTGGAAGCGCCAAAATCAAAAGCTAATACTTTTTTTGACATCATCATTCCTCCATCTTTAAAAATCTAAGGCAGTGCGATAGCCTTTCAATTTTGAAAGGCTATCTGTCTTTATATTATTGATTCTTTTATTTTCTTTTAGACAGAACATCTTTTTCATATTTTTGAATTTGTTCCAACCACTCAAGTCCGACAGAAGCATTCTGTTTTGCACAATAATAATCCCAAACTAAACTGAAAGGCATAGCTTTGAATTCCTGTGCATAAGCAAGTCTGGCGCTAAGGTCGCCCTTGGCTTCCAGCGCTTTCATGGTGTCAACCGGCTGCAGCAGTGCATTGAGCATTGCTTTTCTGGTATTTCTCAGACCGGTTACCCATGCAACGATACGATTGATTGAAGCATCAAAGAAGTCGGTCGCAATATAAGTATTCTCCAATTTGCCCAAACGAACCAATTCATCCATAATCGCTCTGGTTTCATCATCAAAAGCAACAACATGGTCGGAATCCCAACGAATCGGACGGGATACATGGAGCAGGACGGAATCCATAAAAGTAAACACAGAAGAAAGTTTTGCGGAAACAACTTCTGTCGGATGATAATGTCCGGTATCCAGAGTCAAAATGATGTGATCTTTGTTTTTGGACATTACATATCCCATGCAGAATTCATGGGAGCCGACCGTATAGCTTTCCGCGCCGATACCGAACACCTTGGATTCAATGCCATCTATCACATTTTTAACATCCTTGGTGGCTTCAAATATCTGATCATAGCTGTCTTTCATCCGCAATCTCGGAGAAATGGTATCAATCGGAACTTCTTTGTCTCCATCCGGAGTCCAATGGTTGATCACACAGGGTTTTCCGGTTTTTTCTGCAAAATATGCACCAACTTTACGGCAGCGGATACCATGCTCAATCCAGAATTTTCTGACATCTTCATCCGCTGCGGATAAGGTGCCGTTTTCACTCTTCGGATGAGAAAAATAAGTGGGATTAAAGTCGAGACCAATGCCTTGTTTCACAGCCCAATCAACCCAATTTGCATAATGCTCGGGTTCGATTTCATTTCTGTCAACAAAACCGTCGGCTTCCAAATAGTTGGCGTGAACATTTACTTTTTTCGTGCCGGGAATAAATTTCATTACCAATTCCAGATCGGCACGCAGTTCTTCAGCATTTCTTGCTTTTCCGGGATAATTACCGGTAGCCTGAATCCCTCCGGTCAATTCTCCGCCTGTTTGCTCAAATCCGGAAACATCATCGCCCTGCCAGCAATGGATGGAAATCGGTGTCTTGTCACATATTTCAATTGCTTTATCGACATCAATACCATACTGCGCATATATCTCTTTTGCAATTTCATAACCCTTCTTAATTTGTTCCATTGTCTTGCTCCTTTTGAAAGAATTTTGAATCACTTGATTTCTATTTTTATTAATGATATTATTATACTAGTAAACAAGGTGGTTTGTCTACCTTTGGCGAAAAAATTGATAATTTATCAATATTTTCAACCTTTTCTTTCACAAATAATCAAATATAATCACAAAGATGCGATATCACTTCAATATTATCGGTTAAATATACAAATATTATAGTTTTTTACCATGCAAAATATACATATTTATGAATGGATGTGAATAAAATGTTCGCATATGAACGAAAACAACAAATTTTAGATCTTTTAAAAATAAAAAAAGCAATATCCGTAGAAGAATTATGCAAGACCCTTTATACCAGCGGCGCGACAATAAGGCGTGACCTTCAGGATTTGGAAAAAGACCGAC
>CAUHFD010000176.1 GCA_959605275.1 uncultured Eubacteriales bacterium
GAATATGAAAACCTTCCAATACGGACGTCATATTTTATCCGTGCCGACCGGAGTAAGCATTTATCGTTAAGGCGGACAGGATATTCCTTTTTATCAAATGGTGATACATGGACTTGCCGATTACGGGATTGCTCCTGTTAATCTTTCTTCAACCGGAGATGAAGATCTGCTTAAAGCTGCAGAATATGGGGCAGGGCTGACTTATCAGCTTTCTTATACGGATCTTACTAAGCTAAACGGTGTATTTGCGCCAAAACTGTTTTCGGTCTATTATCAGAATTGGATGAAGGATGCGGTACAAAAGCAAACTGTTTTGTCAAAGGCGTTGAATGGTTTAAATGCGATGCAGATTGTCAGTCATGAGTATCTGACACCGCAATGTACAGCGACGACCTATGAGGATGGTACACAAATCCTTGTTAATTATTCAGAACAGACAGTAACAGCAGCGGGAGTTCAAATCGAACCGCGCAGCTTCCTTCGTCTGGAAAGTCGAGAGGGGGGATTACAGTCATGAAAATGAAAACCAAAAAGAAACTGATCGGAACAGCTTTTATTATACCTTGGTTTATCGGTCTGATTTTGTTTTTTGTGATCCCGGTGGCGCAAACTCTGATTTTTAGTTTTCATACGGTAACGCTGGAACCGGAAGGCTATGCTCTGAAGTGGGAAGGCTTTTCTAACTTTCTTTATGCATTTCGTTCTGATGCAGAATTTCCGGTTGCACTGTCTTCTTCCCTTTTACAGTTACTATCGGATGTCCCGTTTGTATTAGTGTTCAGTTTTTTCACGGCAGTAATTCTGCATAAGAAATTTCGGGGAAATAAGATAGTCAAACTTATTTTCTTTCTGACGGTCATTTTATCTACCGGAGTATTTCAACAATTCCAACAGACCGCAGCCAGTGTGCAGACTTCCCAGCTTACGTCAGTGTTGTCGGAAAGTGATGCGGTCTCCGGCATGATACAAGGCATGCAGATCGAGCAATACATCGTGGAGATGGGTATGCCGGAAAGTTGGGCGGGATATCTTGTTGCGCCGATGCAACGCTTGTTTGCGATTTTATCCAGTTCGGGTATCCAGATTTTTATTTTCCTTGCGGCGCTCAATGCGATTCCGCCCAGTCTGTATGAATCCGGATATATAGAGGGCGCAACTGCATGGGAAGCTTTCTGGAAAATCACATTCCCGATGGTTTCCCCGATGATCTTGGTAAATGTCGTTTATACAATTGTAGACTCTTTTTTCAGTTCGTCTAATAAGGCACTGCAATATGTACAGAACACCATTTTTAAAGGGATAAAGTTCGGATACGGCAGTGCGCTGGCATGGATCTATTTTGTAATTGTTTCGATTATCTTAGTTGTGGTTGCCGGACTGATTTCCAGAAAGGTGTTTTATTATGATAAGTAACGGGAAAGAGGAGATGGCGATGAGGTGGGAAAACATACAAAAAGTGCTGCGCTATCAGGCGCCGAAATGGATTTGGAATATTCTGCGGGCCGTTGTGCTGATTGGTTTATGTTTTATGATCCTCTATCCGGTGCTTCAGCTGCTTACCCGCAGTTTTATGGGAACAGCGGATATGAATGACGGATCAGTGGTACTGATACCGCGTACCTTTTCAATAGAAAACGTTTCGCTGGCTTGGCAGATGCTTGATTATCCCGGCAGCTTGGCGATTACCTTACTGGTAGTAACGACTGCAACCGTACTGCAAACACTATGCTGTTTGTTAGCAGGATACGGATTTGCCCGATTTGATATTCCATTGAAACGGCTTCTGTTTGCAATGGTGATTTTTACAATAGTTGTGCCGCCGCAGCTTTATATGGCGTCTACCTATCTTCATTTCAAGTCCTTTGATATTTTCGGATTGTTTCGTATCATAACCGGACAGCCGCTCAACATGATTAACAGTTATTGGCCGATCTATTTGCTATCCCTGACCGGAAACGGAATCAAAAACGGATTGTTTATCTATATTTTCCGCCAGAATTTCCGCAATATGCCGAAAGAAATAGAAGAAGCAGCTTATGTAGACGGTGCGGGACATCTGCGCATTTTCGGTGGTATTATGGTGCCGAATGCTGTGGCGACTGTGGTCACGGTCATGCTGTTTTCCTTTGTTTGGACTTATAATGACAATGTGGTTTCAGGAATGCTGACCGGCAGCAGCCATCTTCTTTCGGTACAATATCTGTATATAGCGGATTTAACAAATCTGATTTTGAAGGATTGGGGCGTCGGAGACGCGTTAAGTTATAACCCCATTTATATGATGTGTTTGAAAAGCGCGGGTGTTTTATTGGTGATCTTACCTCCGGTACTTTTGTATCTGGTGATGCAGCGTTTTTTTGTAGAGAGTGTAGAACGTTCCGGATTGGTAGGATAAAAAGATGATTTCACCCGGGTGAAAAGGAGCGCAGATAGTATGTTTCAAAAAGCGCAATCTGTTTGGGCAGAAGACACAAAGATCAACCAATATCTTAATTTTCATCAACTATTTGAGACAGAAAAAGAGGAACCATTACAGTTGTATATTCGTTGCCACAATAACTATGTGGTATGGATCAACGGACATATGATTGGTTTCGGACAGTATCCTGATTATGAAGAATATAAGGTGGCGGATTGTCTGCAGATCCCTGTCACAGCACTTCGTCAGGGAAAAAATGTTTTGGCGGTGCTCGCTTATTGTCAGTTTGAGAACAGCAGTACATATCGGAAGGGAACACCCTCGTTGATTTTTGAGCTAAAAGGGAAAAACGGCGTGCTGACAGCCAGCGGTGAAAATACGCTGGTGCGGGAGGAATATGGCTACCACAGCGGCAAGCGGGAGATGATTACCGGGCAATTGGGGTTTACTTTCTGCTATGACAGCAGAAAGCAGGACGATTGGCAAAAATCGTTATCTCCGTCTGGTTTCCGAAAAGCACGGGTATTGTCTGTACCCGGTCCTTATTACCCAAGACCAATAAAAAAACTGGAATTGAAAGAACGATGTCCGGCTGTATTGATTGCGGCAGGCAACTTTCTTTGCAAAAATCGGAAGCAAACAGCCGCACAGCGGATTTACCATTCATTTTTACAGGCACAGCCGTTTCGGGCAACTGAATTGGGAGAAAAAAACATTTCGCTGTCTGCCGAAGATGCGGACGGTGTGTACGTGATCGTGGATCTGCAAAAAGAGCGTGCCGGCTGTCTGGAACTGGATATAGAGGTAGAGGAAGATTGCCTGATCGATATTGGGTATGGCGAACATCTTGACGATCTGCGGGTACGTAGCTTTGTCGGCGGACGACATTTCGGATGTTCCTATTACGCGGTAAAAGGGAGTAACCATTTTATCCATTACCTGACGCGGCTGGCGGGACGATATTTACAGCTTCATTTTTACACTTTCCGCGTAATGATCCGCTATGTCGGGTTACGCGAAACGCCTTATCCGCTTCGGACAGCACAACAGCCTGAAGGGTTAGACGCTCTGGAATATCAGATATACGCCACCGGAGTAGAAACGTTAAGATTGTGTATGCATGAGCACTACGAAGATTGCCCTTGGCGGGAACAAGCTCTTTATTCCATGGATTCCCGCACGCAAATGCTTGCCGGTTACGGTGCGTTTCGGGAATACGCTTTTCCGAAAGCATCACTTCGCCTGCTGGGAATGGGGATTCGCCCGGACGGATTATTGGAGTTATGTGCACCTGCTCATGTACCGGTTGTGATACCGGTGTTTAGTCTGATGTGGGTGGTCAGCCTACAGGAATATGTCACTCAAAGCGGAGATGTCTTCTTTGGCAAAAAATGGTTTCCGACAGCAAAAATAATCATGGAGACCTTTGATCAGCGGATGAAAAACGGTTTGATTTCTCTTTTTTCGGGGAAAGGCTATTGGAATTTTTATGAATGGTCAGATGGCTTAGACGGCACGGCAGCATTGCCCGAAACGGGAACAGATTGTCTGGTTAATTTGTTTTATGCTTATGCTCTCCAAAGATATTACACTTTTGCTGAAGCATTGGGAGAATGTGAGGAACAAAAACGGGTTCGGAAACAGTATGATTGCTTGAAAGAGGCGATTAATCGGGCTTTTTGGGATAAAAAACAGGCGGGATACTGCATCAGCCAAGAGGATTCACGTTGTCCGGAACTGGTACAGGCATTGGCAGTCATCAGCGGTATAGGAAGCTCGCATCGCAACAAGTTGATAGCCGGATTGGCAAACAGCAGTTTTTTCCCTCGCGCTACATTGAGCTCTAAAATTTTCACTTATGAGGCTTTGCTGACAGAACCGTCTGTTTATCCCATCATTCGTTCAGAGATTAAGGAAATTTGGGGCAAAATGCTGTTTGCAGGTGCGACTTCTTTTTGGGAGACTGAAAAAGGTGCAGATGATTTTGACAACGCGGGCAGTTTGTGTCATGGATGGTCGGCGGTTCCGGTTTATGTATATCGGCGGATGGAAGCCTATGATGAAAAATCAGGTTCCTGTTGTCCAAAACAGAGTGAATAAAGGAAAATAAAAAAGGAATGGTGATAAAATGTTAAAAGTCGGACTCGTTGGTATAGGTGGAATGGGCAGTGTTCATCTTGCTAATTGGAGAAAAATGGAGGATGTTGAGTTGGTCGCGATCTGCGATGTACGTCCCGATATCGTTACCAAAAAGGCTGTAAGTGAAAAATCTTACACAGACCTGGATGAGATGCTGAACAATGAAACACTGGATATTGTCGATGTGTGCACGCCTTCTTATCTGCATAAAGAACATAGTATCAAAGCGATGAAAAAAGGAATCCATGTGCTGACCGAGAAGCCTGCTGCACTCAAGGCAGAGGATGTCGCTGAAATGTACCGGGTTGCGAAAGATAATCATGTCAAGTTGATGGTTGCTCATGTTATTCGTTTTATGAAAGATTATATGGTGCTCAAAGATATTTATAAATCTAAAAAATACGGTGAATTATTGCAGGGACATTTCTGGAGGCTTTCCGCCACACCGAAGTGGTCATGGGACAACTGGATGCTGGATGAATCAAAAAGCGGGCTGGTTCCATATGACCTTCATATTCATGATTGTGATTTTGTGTATAGCCTATTGGGAAAGCCAAAGGAATGTCATGTAACAAGAAGCAAGGTAAATGGAAATACTTATCCGGATCATTATATTGCACAGTATGAATATGATAATGCAACGATTTTTGCAGAGGCAGCGTGGTTTGATTGCGATAATTTCCCATTTCAGGCAGGGTTCCGTGTTTGTTTTGAACACGCCATTATCTGCTTGGACGGAAACGGGATGAAAGGGTATTTGTCCGACGGCACCGTTGTGGATTATGCCGCGGCGTCAGCAGCGGAAGACACTGGTATCAATTTGGTTTCTACCGACGGTTATTATGAAGAAATGCGTTATTTTAAAAATTGCGTGAAAGAAGACAGAAAGCCGGATGCGGTTCCGTATGAGGATGTTATCGGCGTCCTTTCTCTCATTAAAAACGGCGTATCAAATGCAAAAATGAATCAGACGATTTAAGGAAGAATAGATTTGCGTAAGAAACGTAATGTCAAAACAATTTTAAAAGGAAACGGTGATTACTTATGGACTTTAAAATCGGTGTATTGGCAGATGGATTTCAATTACCTTTTGAGCAGGCAATTGCAGAATCTGCAAAATTGGGGATAGATGGTGTACAGATTTACGCAGTCAGCGGCGATTTGGCACCGGAAAACGTAACACCAGAAATCCTCAGAGAAAAAAAGAACATCTTAAATCATTACGGTATCAAAATTTCAGCTATTTGCGGTGATTTAGGTGGACATGGATTTGAAAATAAAGACGAAAATGCAGCACGAGTGGAAAAATCCAAAAAGATTGTGGATACGGCATTGCAGTTAGGAACGAATATTATTACGACGCATATCGGTGTTGTACCTGAAGACAGCCAAAGTGAAAAATATAAAACCATGCAGGAAGCTTGTAACCAACTGGCGGAATACGCTGATAGCAACGGTGCATATTTTGCCGTTGAAACCGGTCCGGAACCGG
>CAUHFD010000177.1 GCA_959605275.1 uncultured Eubacteriales bacterium
TAGCTAGGACGCTGCGGCATCAAACAATTAGTGGTAAACAAAATAGGAGCAGGGATATCTTCAAATTCCTTCTGCTGGCTTTGCCAAGCCGTACCGAAGTTGCCGGCTAAATGGGAATATTTCTTTAGTCCCGGATAGCCGTGTGCCGGCAGCATTTCACTATGGGTATAAATATTAATATTTTTATCTTTTGTCTGCTCTAGCAACTGAGATAAATCCTTTAAATCATGTCCCGAAATAACAATAAAAGGACCTTTCTTTATATCTACATTTACACGGGTAGGAACAGGTGTGCCAAAAGAGCCGGTATTCGCCTGATCTAAAAGTTCCATGCATCTCAAATTGACCTGACCGAATTCCATAATTAACGCAAGCCATTCTTCCACTGTGTGCTCTTGATTTACGGCGCAAAGACCTTTATAAAACCAATGTGTTACGGTACTGTCATCATATCCCAAATTCATGGCATGGTGTGCGTATGCCGCCATTCCCTTCATGCCAAACAAAAGCGTAGATCGCAGAGAAACAATGTCCGTTTCTCCTTTCCACAGTTCTACCAAATCGATCACACTGTCTCCTATGGAATTTCGTTCATGAACGACACGATTAATAAATTCTTTAATGGAACGATTATCAAAATTAACATTAGTCAACGTTGTAAACAGACCATCAATGATTAATCGAGTGGCAGTTTTCGTATACTTTTTTCTTTCTTCGGCTGCTTGAGCCAGTCGGATTAATTCATATACCAAGTCATCCTGTAAATTTGCGGTTTCAGGTTGTTTTCCGCACACACCTGTGCGCACGCATCCCTTATTGCCTGCTGTCTGTTGACACTGAAAACAAAACATATTTGACATAATACTCAACAATCCTCTCTCAACTCAATCTGATATTATTCAATTTTTATCCGCACACCAAGCACAAAGAACAAAACATAAAAATGCTATCTTGCTAATTGCTGTCGATTAATCATATTATTCTCTGGCTCTATTTTTTTATACCACAGCGATATGATTCATTTTATGAAAAAATTGTTCATTCTATCACAGCACTTTAAATATTCATTGCGTTTTGGCGCTGTTTATGGTAAACTTTTATTGCTATTTTCAATGAAAGCACAACATAACCGGAAGAGGGACAAACAAAATGGATAAAGCAAAAATGCACAACGGAGAGCTATACTTTCCGGGAGACCAAGAATTGATGAAGGAACAAACTGCTTATTTGGATCGGCTTTATGATTTTAACATGACTCGTCCGACTGAAGGAAAAAAGCGGCAAAAGATGTTAAAAGAAATGTTTGCGGAAATAGGTGACGGCTGCTACATTGAACCGCCGTTTCATGCCAACTTCGGAGGCAAACATGTTCACTTCGGTAAAAACATTTATGCAAATTTCAATCTGACATTAGTGGATGATACGCATATTTATGTAGGTGATTATACCATGTTCGGTCCGAATGTAACAGTAGCAACAGCAGGACATCCGATTTTGCCGGAACTCCGTCAAAAAGGCTATCAATACAATTTTCCCGTTCATATCGGTAAAAACTGCTGGATCGGAGCGGGCGTCATTATCGTTCCCGGAATCACGATCGGTGACAATGTGGTGATCGGCGCCGGAAGCGTTGTTACCAAAAATATCCCCAAAAATGTGGTAGCCGTCGGCAACCCCTGCAAAATATTGCGTGAGATCAATGAACACGACAAAGAATATTATTTCAAAGACCGAAAAATTATCATTTCAAACAATTGACTTACTGATTTTTTTATAGTATACTAATTGAGCAATCTAAATAATAAATAACTGCCACCGGGTAGTTTATGCCAAAAGCATTCGTATACACATCATTAGGTCTTAGAAGATGTGTAAAGCGGGTGCTTGTTTTTTTTTGGAGGTTAAGCCAGATGAAAATGCACAATCCTTTTCGCAATTTATCTAAATTTGAATGGAGCCTGTGGATTGCTTCTCTCATTGTTGTATCGAGCACCTTTTTTCTTGCCGGTGATTTTAACATTTTAACACTGATCGCCTCACTGATTGGAGTAACAGCACTGATATTTATAGCCAAAGGCGATGTAATCGGTCAGGTGTTAACAGTTGTATTCAGCTTGTTTTATGCCGTTATTTCGCTGCAATTTCAATATTACGGAGAAATGATCACCTATCTTGGCATGACTGCACCGATTGCAATTTTATCGGTAATTTCATGGTTAAAGCATCCTTATCGGGGTACCGCAGAAGTCAAGGTACATTGCCTCACTCGAAAACAAACGTTGTTGATGATAATACTGACTCTCGCAGTTACTTTCGGGTTTTATTTTATTCTTGCCGCATTTCGCACCACGAATTTGATAATCAGTACCATCTCGATTGCCACCAGCTTTGCGGCATCCTATTTAATGCTGTTCCGCAGTCCGGCATATGCACTTGCTTATGCTGCTAATGATATTGTTCTGATTACGCTGTGGATTTTAGCCACCATTGACAGTTTATCCTATCTTCCGATGGTAATCTGCTTTTTGATGTTTTTCATCAATGATGTATATGGTTTTATCAACTGGATGAAAATCAGAAAAAAACAAGCACTTTCCGATGCAATATCTATTTCATAAAAAATTAAAGCAGCAGCCATTCGAATTTTTACCATTCGAATGGCTGCTGCTCGTTTAATACTAAAATCTAATTGAAAGTTTTCAATTAGATTTTAGTATAAGCTATGCCAACAACATTCTGTCATTAGCAAATTCGCCGTTACTTGCTTTTTCAAACAGCGCAAGCAAATCAGACACTTGCAAATTCTTCTTTTCTTCTCCGGAAATATCATAGATAATTTTACCATTATACATCATGATCAAGCGATTTCCGAGACGAATCGCATCCTTCATATTATGGGTAATCATCAGCGTGGTAATATTACCCTCTCTCACCAATTCGTCGGTGATTCTTAACACCTTTGCAGCAGTCTGCGGATCCAGCGCCGCAGTATGCTCATCCAGCAACAGTAACTTCGGATTCTGCATCGTTGCCATCAGCAATGTAATGGCTTGACGCTGACCGCCGGATAACAAACCGACTTTTGAGGTAAGCCGATCCTCAAGTCCCAAATCAAGCATTTTGAGCAGTTCTTTAAACTGCTCTTTTTCTTTTTTGGTTACCCCATTTCGAAGAGTTCTGGGCTTTCCTCGCCGGGCAGCAAGAGCAAGATTTTCTTCAATTTCCATATCGGCAGCAGTGCCCGTCATCGGATCCTGAAAAACACGACCGAGAAATTTTGCACGTTTATGCTCAGGCAGTTTTGTCACATCGACTCCGTCAATAGTTATCGTTCCGCAATCGACCGGATAAACGCCGGTGATCATATTGAGAATCGTAGACTTTCCTGCACCGTTTCCTCCTATTACAGTAACAAAATCTCCTTTATTCAACGTAAGGTCGATACCGTTAAGCGCCTTCTTTTCGTTTATCGTTCCCGGATTAAAAGTCTTGTAAACGCCTTTGACCTCAAGCATTTTCGGCACCTCCCTCTCGATCTACTTTCATACGCTTCGGCGCAATTTTGGTTTTCCAGTAAGGAATACCAAGGAACAGCGCAACAACCAAAGCGGAGAACATTTTAAGATCATTTGCATTCAAGCCAAGCTTCAGAACCGCAGCAATCACAACATAATAAATCACCGCACCGATGACAGCCGAAAGCAAACGCAATGCAAAATTTTTAAATATTTTTGCAAAAATAACTTCACCGATAATAACCGCCGCAAGTCCGATTACAATTGCTCCGCGTCCCATGTTGATATCGGCATTTCCGTTAAATTGTGCCAGCAATCCGCCGGATACAGCAACAATACCATTAGAAAGAACAAACCCGATAATCTTACGGGTATTGGTATTAATACCGTTGGCTCTTGCCATTGCCTGATTGCATCCGGTCGCACGAATGGAATGTCCCAATTCGGTACCGAAAAACCAATAAAGAATTGCAATCAAGACAAGGTTAAAGATAATGCACACTGCTATCGTTCCCGGAAGTCCATCCGTTCTAGAAGATACAATAAGATCATAGTTGCGCCAACTAATGGGCGTATTGGCTTTTCCGCTCATAATTCTGAGATTGACCGAATACAATGCAAGCTGTGTCAAAATTCCGGCAAGAATTGCAGGAATTCCGAATTTAGTATGTAATATACCGGTTACCAATCCGGCAAGACACCCTGCAAGAAATGCGATCAACATTGCAAGGTAAATATTCATACCTCCGGTTGTAAGTACGACCAACACCGCTCCGCCCGTTCCAAATGAACCGTCTACCGTAAGATCCGCAAGGTCGAGTATTTTATAAGTGATATATACACCGATCGCCATAATGCCCCATATCATTCCCTGAGCAATCGGCGACGGCAGTGATTGTAGAAATTCCAGCATATTATTATTGCTCCTTAAAAACACCAAAAAAGCGATAAGGATTTGCTTATCGCTTTTGGTTATTTATTTGTCAGACCGGATGATTATTCAGCAGAAATAGCCTCATATCCTTCCGGAATGGTAATTCCGAGTGTTTTGCAGCGATCCGCCATGTATTTTTTCGTAAGATTTTTTGCATATTCAATTTCCATCTCAGCAGGATCTGCGCCTTCAACAAGAATCTGATATGCCATCTCGCCGGCTTTATAACCGATATCGTAATAGCTGATAGACAAAGTGGCTACTCCAGCCTTTTTGCATATTCCCTCTTCACCGGCAATTAACGGAATCTTTGCGGGTTCCAGAACATTATTGATAGCCGGACCGTTAGAAGCAACGGTATTATCTGTCGGAGCAAAAATAACATCACACTCCGAAGCCGCTTGCTGTGTAACTGCTGTAACATCGTTGGTATCAACGAAAGTATATTCCTTGCAAGTGAATCCGAGATCTTTCAAACTCTTCTGAATCACCGTTGACTGATACTTGGAATTCGGTTCGGCAGAGCAATAAAGAATACCCACGGTTTTTGCGGTCGGAACAAGCTCTTTAATCATCTTAGCCTGTTCATCAAGCGGAGCAAGATCGGCAGTACCCGTCACATTAAAGCCGGTTTTACCTGTCCAATTGCTGATATCCAGTGCGGTAGCATAATCCGTAATGGAAGTAGCCACAATTGGAATATCCGCCGTTGCCTGAGCAGCAGCGCTGAGGGCACCGGTAGCATTAGCCATGATCAAATCGACCTTGTCCGATACAAACTTAGAACAAATCGTCGTGCAGTTTGTCGGTTCGCCGGAAGCGTTCTGTTCATCAAATTTAACCTTATCGCCCAATTTATCCTTCAAAGCCTGTTTAAAGCCATTGGTGGCGGCATCCAGCGCTTCGTGCTGAACGAGCTGACAAATACCTACTGTATAAGTATCATCTTTTTTCTCGCCGCAGCCGGAAAAGCAAAGAACTACCATGCAAAGTGCAAGGATAAAACACGGAACTTGCTTGATCATTTTTTTCATTGTTTTTCTCCCCTTCAATTTATCATAAATGTTTTATCGCTTTAAACATTTAAATTGCTAATATTATACATCAGTTGCAGCATGATGTCAATACATTTTGGGGAAAAAGAAGTGAGTATATGCCTCTCAAGATCAAATTTTTTCTTGCAAAGCAAAATCTATTGAAAGACTAAATGATATTATACGAAACAGATCAATACAAGTTTCATAGGATATGATATTGCTCTTTACCTCAGCAAGACAGATCACCATTAATAAAAAATACTAAAACAAAAATATTGTGACCTTGCCTTTCAATTCTGCATTTTTATTTG
This sequence comes from uncultured Eubacteriales bacterium, assembly GCA_959605275.1. GTDB lineage: Bacteria > Bacillota > Clostridia > Oscillospirales > Ruminococcaceae > HGM13222. The sequence continues at coordinate 5,798 of CAUHFD010000177.1, forward strand.
TTCGCCGAGAATCAACGGATATCGCGCCAGGCAAACACCGTCCAACTGTTCTTTGTGCATATTCAC
>CAUHFD010000178.1 GCA_959605275.1 uncultured Eubacteriales bacterium
CAGCTCCGCAAACGGCTTTGCCGTTGCTCACCGCTGTTTTTCTTTTCAAGGTGTCCCTGCGGCGGCACATGTCCGCCTACGTGACAGATTTTATAATCTATAATTTACCACAGCCCGAAGATCTCCAATCGGCAACTCCTGAAAAGGATCAGCTAAAAGATCAATCATGATAGATACAATCTGTGAAAGGAAAGGAATTTGTTTATGATAAAGTTAATCAGCAAACTGCAATCCGGACAATTGGATTCGCTTTTTGACCGCCTTTATACGCCGGCGCAAACCGCGGCACAAAAAGAGCGTTACTGCAACGCAGTTACCGCGTTTGGCAAGCTGTTCGGCGAACAGGATAATCTGCGGCTGTTTTCGGCACCCGGACGGACCGAAATCGGCGGAAATCATACCGATCATAACCATGGCAGAGTATTGGCAGGCAGCGTTAATCTCGACGTCATTGCCGTTGTCCACTGCAATGACAGCAATCTGGTACAAATAAAATCCGAAGGCTACGAAATGGATACCGTCGACATTACCGATCTGTCAGTGCACCCCGAGGAACAAAACAAGGCTGCCGCTTTGATCCGGGGCGTACTTGCTCGCTTCAAAGCGCTTGGTTATCAAATCGGCGGCTTTCAAGCCTATACCACCTCCAACGTACTGAAAGGCTCGGGGCTTTCCTCCTCCGCCGCATTCGAGGTGCTGGTCGGCACGATTTTAAGCGAATGCTATAATAACGGCAGCGTTGATGCGGTAGAGATCGCCAAGATTGCCCAGTTTGCCGAGAACAAATATTTCGGCAAACCCTGCGGATTGATGGATCAAATGGCGTCCTCGGTCGGCAACATTATCACCATTGATTTTGCAGATCCCGAAAAACCGGTGATTGAAAAGGTGGACTTTGATTTTGCTGCTTCGGGATACGCGTTGTGTATTGTAGACACCGGCGGAAATCATGCCGACCTGACCCATGAATACGCCGCAATCACCGACGAAATGCGAGCAATTTCCAACAGCTTAGGCTGCAATTATCTGCGGGAAACCACCAAGCAGGAGCTTCTTGCTAAGTTGCCGGAGCTGCGGAAACAGCACGGTGACCGCGCTGTTTTGCGCGCGATGCATTTCCTTTCGGATAACGAGCGGGTGACCAAACAGGTCGAAGCACTCTCAAACAACGATTTTGAACGCTTCAAACAGCTCATTATTGAATCCGGACAATCCTCCTTCTGCTATCTGCAAAACGTCTTTTCTTGCTCGGCGCCGAAGGAGCAAGGCTTGTCGCTGGCGCTCTGCTTAGCGGAAAATCTGCTGGCAGGAAAAGGCGCCTGGAGGGTGCACGGCGGTGGTTTCGGCGGCACTACCCAGAATTTTGTTCCGGTTGATCTGCTGGGTGACTTTATTGCACTGATGGAAAATGCTTTCGGCGCAGGAAGCTGTCATGTTCTCAGCATCCGTCCCGTCGGCGGAGTGGAAATTCGATGATCCCCTTGGCTCATAACAGAAAGGAAAAGTGAAACAATATGGCTGAATTAAGATGGCATCCGTTAACAAAGGACTGGGTGATGATCGCCTCCAACCGGCAGAACCGTCCCCAGATGCCGAAGGACTGGTGTCCGTTTTGTCCGGGCTCCGGAAAAGTTCCGGAACATTACGACGTTTACAAATACGACAATGATTTTCCGGCGCTCTCCGAGAATCCTCCTGAGCCGGATGATGTCGCAAATGATTTCTTTCAGGTAAAACCGGCATACGGCAAATGCGAAGTCATCCTCTATTCACCAGGACATACCGTCACTTTACCGGAGCTCTCGGTGGAACATATCGGCAAGCTGGTTGACCTTTGGGCAGAGCGCTTTACCACTATCAGCAGTGATGAAAACATCAAATATGTTTTTATCTTTGAAAACCGGGGCGAGTTGGTCGGCGTAACCATGCCGCATCCCCACGGTCAGATTTACGGATATTCTTATGTTCCGAAAAAAATCCAGTTGGAAACCGCTTCCGCCAAGGAATACAAGGAAGAAAAAGGAAATTGCTTGTTCTGCGATATGCTTGCCCAGGAGAAAAAAGCCGAACAGCGCATCATTTTCAGCAATCAGCATTTTACTGTTTTTCTGCCGTTTTTCACCGAATACCCCTACGGCGTTTACATTATGAGCAACCGTCACTGCCAAAATATTGCGGAATTTACACCGGAGGAGCGTATTTGCTTTGCCGAGACACTCAAAAACACCGTCGGCATGCTGGACAGCCTGTTTGATATGCGGTTCCCGTATATGATGTGCATGCACAATGCGCCGGTCAACGGCGAGGACACCTCCGAATATTACCACTTCCATGTAGAATTTTTCCCGCCGATGCGAAGCGCTGACAAGGTAAAGTTTAATGCCTCCAGCGAAACTGGCGTTTGGGCGCATTGCAACCCGACCTGCCCGGAAACCACTGCCGAGGAGCTGCGTGCGGCATACCGCAAATTTACACAAAAAGCAAAATAAATCGTTTTCCGTAAAAAGAACAAAGGGACAGCCCCACTGAAAAAGTGAGGCTGCCCCTTTTCATTTTCTGTTTGGAAAATTTACGCCTGCTTGCGACGGTTTTGCATCAAAGACAAATTATCCGCAATCATGGCGATAAATTCGCTGTTTGTCGGTTTTCCCCGCAGGTTATGTATCGTATAACCGAAAAACGAATTCAAGACATCCACGTCCCCTCTGTCCCATGCTACTTCGATTGCATGGCGGATCGCACGTTCTACCCTGGAGGAGGTAGTAGAAAACTTTTTTGCCACCATCGGATACAAAATTTTGGTAATCGAACCCAACACCTCGCTATCGGTAACCGCTAAGATAATCCCCTCCCGCAAATAATGGTATCCTTTAATATGTGCGGGCACACCGATTTGATGCAGAATCTCTGTCACGGAAGTTTCCAGATTGTTTTCAGGCTCTTTTCCGGCAGGCTTATCCCCTTTTGAGAAGCCTTCTTTGATAAATCCGGTCAAGTCCATAATCCGCTCTGCCAGCACATTCAGGTCAAACGGCTTGAGCACATAATATGCCGCGCCCTGTTTCATGGCTTCACTTTGGGTAAACGCGTTATCATAAGCAGAAGTAATAATAAAGGCAGGTTTATTCGCCATGCCTGATTGATTGACAATCTTCATCACTGCAATCGCGTCCAGATTTTTCATGTAGGCATCCATAATGACAACCGACGCCGAGCCGTTTTGAACCGCCTGTAATACTGCATTCCCGTCTTTCGGCAGCATGTTGACAGAAAATCCGTAACTCTCTAATATTCCCTTGCAAATTTGACCGAATTCAGTGGAATCATCTCCGATGATGATGTTAGCCTGCTGTTCCATAAAAATCCCCATTCCTTTTTGAATTTTATCATAAATGAACTTGCGCCAAAGAAAGAAGCAAAAATGAAAACATTATTTTTCACTCTGTCTTTTCTTTCGTGTCTTGTCAAAATACTACCATATTGCACATTTTTTGGCAAGGCGAACGCTGTCGAACTTGGTATTATTGCTAAAGAATGGTAAAAAATGATAATTTTTACCCATCGGAAATATTTCCCTTGTTATTATTACCATATATTTTACAGCCTTTTCGGGTAATTTAAAACTCCGCCTAATTTATTTCACAAAGGTGACAGATAAATTCGACAAATGATGACATGTTTTTTGCCTTTTGACGAAATAAATCGTTTGATTTCGACGTCAGAGCTTCAAACAATCTGTAAAAACATTGAAAAAACGTTTTTCGCCACAAGTTTTGTTCCGTTTTTCGCAGTTTTCTCTGCCGATATGCAGTTGTAGAATCTTTGATTTTATGTTATAATAGCCTCAAAAGCACGATGCGCTTTTGAGAACATTGAAACACTGCTCGCTTCGCTGCGCCAGTGGTTTATGTTATAATAACCTTGGAACGTGACCGAAATCAAAGATTTCGTACGTTCTCAAGAACATTGAAACATTGCTCGCTTCGCTGCGCCAGTGGTTTATGTTATAGACAAAGTGGAGGCTGAGCGGCGCTTGCACAATTTTGGCTTTGCCGAAATGACGCCGGTCGTATTTGCGGCAAGAGCGAAGTAAAGCACTGTCGGCTGACAAGCGGCAGTGTTAATAAACCGGTAAGAGAGAAAGGCAGGGAATGGGCGTAACGTTCTAATCAAAAAGAACGCCCGATATTATGAAAAATATTGGCTTTGGACCGGCTGACATTTTGTTGCCGAAAAAAACGGATCTTTCCAAATGGAGTGTTGTTGCCTGTGATCAATACACCTCCGAACCGGAATATTGGGAAGAAACAGCACAAATTGTCGGTGATGCTCCTTCTGCCCTCAAATTGATTCTACCGGAAATCTATCTGGAACGAGATGATGTTTCCGATCGCATCGACGCCATTCATCAAACCATGCGGCAATATCTGGAGGACGGTATTTTTGAAGAATACCCCGCGGCATATTTCTATGTAGAACGCACGCTTGCCGACGGTACCACCCGCAAAGGAATCATCGGCGACGTGGATTTAGAGCAGTATGACTACTCCGCCGGTTCCGGCTCTCTTATCCGTGCCACCGAAGGTACGGTTCTCGAACGGATTCCTCCCCGCATGAAAGTGCGGGAAAACGCTCTGCTGGAATTACCCCATATCATGATGCTGATTGACGATCCGGAAAAAACAGTCATCGAACCGCTTACTGCCGGCAAGACTCATTTCAAAAAAGTTTATGATTTTACACTGATGCAAAACGGCGGACATCTCACCGGGTATTTACTGGATAAACAACATGCCGAAAAGATAGAACAAACGCTTACTGCACTTTATGATGCCGATGCGGCAGAAAGCGACACGCCGCTTCTGTTTGCGGTAGGGGACGGCAATCATTCTCTTGCAACGGCAAAGGCTTGCTACGAAAAACTGAAAGCCGACATGCCCGATCAGGACTGGACAAATTCTCCTGCCCGATTTGCCCTTGCCGAAGTGGTTAACCTCCATGATGATTCCCTGCAGTTTGAACCGATCCACCGCGTGATCACAGAGATAAACCCGGACCATTTTCTTCGGAAAATGACTGAATTTTTTGAGATTTCTCCCGATGATGACGGTGTTCAAACTTTCAAATATGTAACCGGCAGTAAAATGGAGACGGTTTCCATTATCAATCCCACCTCGAATCTCTGTGTCGGCACTTTGCAGGGATATATCGATATTTATCTTTCCAAATACGGAGGAAAAGTGGACTATATCCACGGGGATGAAGTTGTTATGATGCTGGCATCCAAACCCAACAGTATCGGCTTGATTCTTCCCAAAATGGAGAAATCCGATTTATTCCGCACCATTCAGCTGGATGGCGCTTTGCCGCGAAAGACTTTTTCGATGGGGCACGCCAATGACAAGCGCTTTTATTTGGAAAGCAGAAAAATCAAATAGCGAAATCCCTTCTGTAAACGGCTCGAAATAAATTCGAGCTGTTTTTTGATTTTTTGTTCTATATTTTACAGTTTGTAATTTTTTTGTAAAATATAATAGATTTCCACACTTTCCACAGAGTTTTCCACAAAGAAAACAAACGTTTGACGAAATATCCCAAATCCTCTTAAATGACGTATCTACGCTGTTTGTCCCACCGGATTTGAAACGAATATATGTTTTTTTTCGACAGTCTTTTTTTAATCTGCGTAGTTATCGGTTTTATTCGGGTGAAAATCCTGTGGAAAACTCTGTGGAAACTGTGAGGAATTATTTACGGTAAAAATATTCTTGATATTATTTAAAAAAACAGCTTGACTTTTTTTTTGATTTAAGTTATAATGATTAAGCTGTTTGATGACGCAAACA
>CAUHFD010000179.1 GCA_959605275.1 uncultured Eubacteriales bacterium
CGGCTGATGCATATCAACTGGGATACGATATTGTTGTGGCCAAAGATGCAACCGATTCGTTTACCGCTGAAGATTACCATAGCGGTATTCAGTACCTCAAAGATGTGTACGGTGCCGAAATTTCAGATGTAGACTGCATTCTTGCCGCACTGTAAGCTTTGTTTCATAACAAAAAGCAATGCAGAGAATGCCCTGTGCTGATAAGGCTGTAAGCGGTAAAATGTAAAGAAAACGGTGTAACTCGATGAAAATCTGGTTACGCCGTTTTCATTTATGCGGTAAGTTGTACAGTGTGCCGCGTGTATCTGTTCCAATAACTTTCGTATTTTCTGACTGTCAGGCAAGCCTGTTAAACCTGCCTAGATGAAATAGATGCTGGCTTAAAATACTGAAGGAAATTCTTTTCCGTCTCTATTTTCATCGCTGCACCTTTCTCTGATCTGCGTTTGTTTATGCTTTCTCTGGAATAAAGTACAAGGAATAGCCATTTATATTGATTGGCAGTGTCGGAATTTCTGAGCCATCATAGTATTCTGTCGGAGATACTGTGGCATAACCGCTGACGCCGTTAATGATAATCTCATAATCCGTCCCTTTCGGTGTTTTTTGCTGCACCTCATAAGTCTCGCTGTATGTCTTGTTGTTTGTGCGATCGGTTATCGTGATTGCGCCATCTTTGGCGTTCAAAGTCAAATCCACAATCTCAGCTTCAGGATACAACGCGTCGGCTTTTCCTACAGCGACAATGAGTTCATCCGGAGCTTGTGCAGCTTCTATATCATTACTTGCAACCGTTCTCATTTTCCATTCGTAATCTTCAATCGCAACGACATCACCACCGCAAGCAGAAAGAGTGAATATCATGATCGTCGTTAAAAACATAGATAAAATCTTTTTCATTTCAAACAGCCTCTCTTTTTCATTCTATCAACATTATTTCAGGACGATGATTCAGAGTCGTTTCTGATATATGCGCCTCATATCACAACTTCTCTACATCTTCGACATAGATGGAGACTTCGCCGCACTTCGGACAGATTGCTACTTTCGGCTTTCCAATCCGACCGCCGAACAGCTTGTTTTCGTCCGATGACATGATAATTCCGTATCCTGCGCCTTCTACTTTGATGGTACAGTTTTCTTTCATTTCCGTTCCACATCTGAGACACTTTCTCATAAATAAATCCTCCGTTTCTTTTTATGGATTTCCGGCGGTAAAACCGCCCCGTTATGTTCTCAGCCTAAAGGTTTTCGGCGCAAAGCGGTATACCAAAATGCTGGCGACAATACTGTAAAGCACACAGAAAACAATCGTCATTATTCCAAATATCATAATCGGCATACGCAGCCGCATAAGGGCAAAGCAGATGACATAGGTTACTGACAAAACGATCCGGTATGTGCCGCTTTTCAGCTCCGTCCCTGCGTTATAAGGCTGGAGCAGATAGTAAATCGTCAGGTAATGAATCGAGAAAAACAGGCTCATACACAGGATGGAAACAACCAGCACTACATAGTTCAGCGGATTGTCCGTCCCTCCGGTGGCAAACAGGATCAGCGCCAGTCCGATACCGATCACGAGCGCCGGAACAGCGTTGATTTTCATAATCTCACGCAGGCGAATCTGAAACAGCCGCAGGATAAAGCTCGGCTGCTTATAAAACGAATAGGTCAGCAGGCTGTGATCGCAGTTCATAAAAAGCGCCTGTGTAAAGTTCGTGCCACGGTTGATAGCGTACATTATAAATACAAAGTACGGAAGCCAAGTCATCACGATTTCATTAATGACGGTTTTTTCTTCGGGCAGCAGATAGACGCCTGCCAGCACGGCGGCGACAAGGAAAGCGCACACATAGGAAATCTTCTTTGTCGAGTTCCAGAGTATCTTTTTATGCCTTTTGATAAACAGCTCATTCAGATACTCGAAGCCCTTGCGGTTGCTGCTAATGGAAGTATCTGCGGATATTTTCTTTTCATTTGCCTGTTTGATAAGCTTTGTCTGTGCCGTGCTGTCCATCTGATTGGTCAATCCGGCTAATAATTCCTTGTTGATTGCGTAATAATCACGGAAGGTAGTGAGCCTTGTGATACTTGCCATACCAAGGGGAATACACGCTAAAAATATAACCATTGGTACGACCGCAGGCAAAGCAAAACCAAAGGCGGGCGGAGCATAGGCTGCGGCTAAAAGCAGGGCGATACAGCACCACACATATTTGGACAGCTTATTTTCGTTGTAGCCAAATCCCCTTTTCTCATAATCCCACAGGGTAACAGCCGCCGCAAACAGCTTCATACCCGCTATGCAAAGGGGCAGGAGCAGACAAAACCACAAAGGTACGCCTCTGTCCATACCGAACAGAATCGTAAAGGGCAAAAAGCCCACAACGACCTTCAGGATGGAGTAGAAATAGTTTACAAGCGTATATTCTCGTGCGTCCATTTTCATCAGGATCATCGCATAATATTTATCTTTGGTCGGATTGAAAAGGTGTGTGTTTACAAAGCTGCCGATTACCGTGAGAATCAGCAGGATATGCAGGAACACCTCATTCTCCGGCAGTCCGTTATAAAGGATACCGATACCGCATACCATCGTGATAAAGTAAAGGAACTTGCCGAGGAATACAGAAACGATTTCCCACAGCACGGACAAAATGTTTGCAAAGATTTTCAGCCCCTTTACCTGATACAGCGTTGCCGGAAGCAGCCGCTTTACGAGCGGTATCTGCTTTAAGGAAAACAGGACACCGTTGACACGGTATGTATTTTTCAGGGAAAAAGATATTTTAAGCGTCTTATTCATTTCCTTCCTCCCTGAGTGCCGCAATGATTTTATCCTTAAATTCCCTGCTGTCCAGATCGGTTTTCTCCACGACCTCCAGTTCGCCGTGATTAAGCAGCACAATCTCATCGCAGAGGTCAAGCGCCAAATCCATAATATGAGTGGAGAAAATGGTAATGCGGTCTTGTTTCAGTGAACGGAGCAGTTGTTTCATTTCTTCCGCCACAACCACATCAAGGGATGTCAAAGGCTCGTCGAGCAGCAGGATATTCGGCTGAGCGATGATATTGATGAGCATTTGCATTTTGTTTTTCATACCGTGGGAGTAGTCCTTGAGCAGTTTATCCCTGTCCTCCGGCTCAATACTCATATAATCGAAATACTCGTCAATGCTTTTCGGATTTTTGATAGACTTCTCGTTGATGTCCATAAAGAATTTCAAAAACTCCCTGCCTGTAAGAAACTCCGGCACGGTCGGGGTAGAGAGTACATATCCGATGTCCTCTGCGGCTACCTCACGACGAACGCCGTTTTCATCTTCTATATAGAAATTGCCGCTGTCCGCCTTCAAATCCCTGTTCAAACAGTTAAACAGCGTTGTTTTTCCAGCGCCGTTTCTGCCGAGCAGCCCATAAATTTTCCCTTCATCGAATGTAAAATCAATATCTCTGAGAACTTCCTTTTTCTCAAAGCTCTTTGATAAATGTTCCATAACAAATTTCATATGAATGAATCTCCCGTTACATTCTGCGTTGGTAGTATGCCATGAAAAAAGCTCTAAAACGGTTTTAAGTAAAACCATCCCACAAGCAGAAGTATGACCCACAGCGAGGCGTTTACAAACATACCGATCCACATGCTCCGACCATCGACAGCCAGTGCAGGATTTCATCGCAAAGCGCTTGCGCTTTTTTTCAGATCAGTTGATTGTGTTCATTATTCGCTTCGATTTCATTTTACTTTATAAGCTCAGGATTTTTCTCAGCCTATATGCTAAAATACTATTTTGAAATTCCAAATCCAAACAGTCCGACTCCCACACCGATGATTGCTCCGCTTTGAGAATGACTCAAATAGTCCTTCGAAAGAAACTTTGCGACAAAAGTAAAAGCAATGTCTAAAATGTCAATCACCAGATGCAGTCTCTTTTTTACTTTTTCATTCATTTTATCGCAAAGAATGCAGAAATGTCAAGCACACATTCCATAAAGATAAAACCTCAAAGAAATAAATCTCCTGCATTTTGGCAAACAATTGTAACTTTCATCGTGTAGGAAATGCAGAAAAAATATGAGAGGTTTTAGGGCAGTGCCTGAACAAGTTTTACGATTTTACGACGATAGGAGTACAAATGGTCGTTCGATAAATTGATACGTTTCGTTTGACGATCCATGTCTGCGATATGCTCATTTAGCTTTTCGGTACCCGGTAGATTGTAATAGCGGATACGATGATTTTTGCTTCAAACATCTTCGATACCGCCGTCTCCAAACATCGATTTCAATTTTTTCGGATTGTACGTTTCAATTAAGAAGTGCATCATTGCCCTGAGACTTTGATATGTCCCGCTCGTCTTTTCATAGATGCTTTTTATCGCAAATACTTCCTGTGTTTTATGGTGTTTTCATTTTATAGGAGATTTGCCGGAAAAACCAATGTGCTGATTGCAGTTTTAGTGATATATAAAGAGAAGAGTACGAACTTTTTGATTCGTACTCTCATTTCTCCCCCGCAATGCCGATTTCTGTGTGTTTCTTAGGATACTGCCTGACACATTCAGCAAAGTTTCCTCCCGTTGCTTTTGTTATTTTGCGCAAAAAAATTGTTTAGAAAAATAAATTCTTATGTGTGATCCATTGCAGTTTATTTACCAAGGTGCTATAATATAAAAATGGACATGATATTTGCAGTTTGAAAATGATATTTTAGTCGTGCAGAAAACGACGAGAGGAGCAGCTATGATACCGAAACCCAAACCTTATATTCAAGCATTTGAGCAGCTTGGCTTTGGCATTTTTTTACATTTCGGTTTGTATTCCATTTTGCAACGAGGTGAGTGGGCGGCAGAATTTCAGCATTTGGACATGAAAGAATACGAAAAACTGATGGAATCCTTTACGGTTGACGATATGGCGCATGCTGTAACGTTGGCAAAAGATGCTGGCGCAAAATATATCACACTTACCACACGGCATCACGACGGATTTTCATTGTATGATACACATGGATTGAACCATTATGATGCACCGCATGCTGCATGTGGTCGCGATCTTGTCAAAGAATTTGTAGATGCATGTCGTAAAAATGATATCGTACCGTTTTTTTATCATACATTGCTCGATTGGTGGAAACCGGAGTTTCAAACTGATTTTCCTTCTTATCTGCAATATTTGCGCGATTCAGTAAAGCTGTTATGTACAAATTACGGTACCATTGGAGGTTTTTGGTTTGACGGCAGCTGGTCGCGTTCCGATGATTGGGAAGAAGACGCACTATACAGTATGATTCGTCATTATCAACCGCAAGCGATGATTATCAATAATACGGGGCTGAGTGCGCTTGGTCAAACAGGACACGCTGAAATCGATTCGGTAACGTTTGAACGGGGCAGGGCATTCCCGCTGGAGCGTGACGGCATGGAAAAATACGTGGCTGGCGAAGTATGTGACAGTATCAATGCGCACTGGGGCATTGCCAACGATTTTCACGCAAAGTCTCCATCATATTTGATCGAATCTATTTGTGATGCACGAAAAGTGGGGGCTAATTATCTTTTGAACATCGGTCCCAAACCAAACGGTGATCCGGATCAGTATTCCTGTGCTGCATTGGTTATGATCGGCGGTTGGATGCGCATTTTCGGTACAGCGGTCTATAATGGGCGGCCATTGTGGTACAAACAACATCGTCGCAATTTTGTATTAAAAGACGTGCATGGAGACGCGCTTTATATCTTTTGTTATGGATTGCCTGTACATGGTTCCGGCAACGTTGTTTCAGGCGAAGGCGCTGAGGGACCGTATCTGTTTGATGGGATTAC
>CAUHFD010000180.1 GCA_959605275.1 uncultured Eubacteriales bacterium
ATAACTCATCAAAACAGATTCCGTGTGCCGGCGCCAGCGAAATTCCCACGCTACAAGACAGACCAATATTGTGCTCCCGGTCTGTTTCGACCCCTTGCATCGTCTGTATAATTCCTTCCCCTTTTTTTCGGGCAAACTCATGATTCGGAATATTGGAAAGGAATACGGCAAATTCATCTCCGCCGATTCGACCGATGATATCGCTTGTCCGAAATTGCGATGATAATTTGGATGCCACCTCTGCCAGCACTTTGTCCCCGCAGAAATGCCCCAGTTCGTCATTGACCTGTTTGAAATTATCCAAATCCAGCACCATCAGGGCAGAAACAGATTCCGACTGATTTTCCAGCTCTTCTTCGATCAGCACACGAGTGGTCTCTTTATTATACAATCCCGTCAGCAGATCCCGTTCCGCCCGGTTTGTCAATTCCTCTGAAATTTTCTTTTCCCGATCTATATCGATGATCACGCCGATCATTCTGATCGGATTTCTCTCATTGTCATACAGGATGGTTATTCTTATCCGGCACCAGATATAGACCCCGTCCTGCCGCGATATTCTGCATTCCTCTTCAAAATACGAAGTTTTCTCTGACAGCCTCTGCTTTAAATCGCAGAATATTTTTTGATCCTCCGGATGAACATGGATACCCATATTGACATTATTTTTTATACTGCCGACAATCGGACTGTATCCGAACTTTTTCTCCCAGTTTGCCGAAACAGTCAGATTATCTTCTGCTATATTCCATTCAAATATAATATCATTTGTTTGATTCATGATAATATTATGCCGTTCCAAGCTGATTTTCAGATATTCCAAAGTTCTTTTATTGGCGCTGTTATCCAGCAAAATAGAATAAAAATAATCTCCTTCTTCATTTCTCACCAACTGGCTTTGCTCTAATATCCAAATCAATGTTCCGTCCTTGCAGACCATCCGATATTCGAGAACAATTTTCTGGTTTTCCCGAAACTGTAACTCGATCATTCTTTTCACGGTATTTCGGTCTGGCGGATATATCAGATCGATGAATCGGTTTTGGAATTTTTCGGTGATCTCTTCGGCGCTGTATCCGAGCATATCGGAAAATCCATCATTCATCTGCAATATTGAATACCAATCATCATTTTTACATTTTACTACGCCACCCGGAATCGTGTCGGTGACCACCTTAAAATCACGGTTTCGAGTTTCTTGTTCTTCACTGCGTTCATACAAATTCCCCGGCACAGACCAATGAATCTGATACAGGCGAATCTCATTTTCGCTCATTTTGCAGACTGCAGTCATCTCACTTTTCAGCTCATAATATTGTCCCAAAAAATCCCGCAGAAATAGGAATGTCCCTGTTACAATATAAACCGTATCAGACATCATCGTCACCTGATAATCCGATGACACCAATCTATCTTTTTGATATGTAACCTGATTCGAGCGCAACGATCTTTCTACTTCCTGCAATCCGCGATAGAGACCCTTTTCACCAATACCAATCCACACAATATTCGAATCCAACATCGGCAACACCTGTTGATAATCTTTTTGCACTGCCAACTCATTTACCAAATCTTGGATAAATCGCAATATTTTCTGCTGCGAAGTCATGAACGGCACCTCCGGCTACATTACCATATAGCTTTTTGCAGACAACGAATCTGTCTTACTAAATCAAATTTTATCGGTTTTTTAATAATAGTTTATCATAAACAATCCCTCTTTTCAATCATATTTTGTCGAACATACGAAAGAAAATATCCGGTTGAAAAAATAAACGAAGACTTTTTTCATGAACAGATATTGTCCTTGTTTGTCCTTTTGGTTCTGTGATATGGTGAAAGGGAGAAAAAACCGGCAGAAAGGAATTGTGATTTCAATGAAAGAAAATATTGACTGGAAAATGCTGAAATCAGAATACACAGAGGGCACACTGACACTTACCGCGCTTGCCGAAAAATACAATTTGAGCTACTACGTTTTAGTCCGCCGCGCCGGCATGGAACGATGGCGGGAAGCCCGCCAAAGATTTCGGAATCCAGAGAGTGTCCGAAAGGATTATTCTGTCGGGGACATTGCCGATCAGCTCAACCGTAAGCTGCAACAATGGGTAGAAGATCCGGACTCGGTGAACATCGCGGACATTGACAAAGCCGCCGGTGTTTTGAAAAAATTACAGGACATGAAACGCTCCGACCAAGAAGAAGCGCCGGTCATTTATCTTTCCCATCAAATCCCGCGCCACGAAGGGGATAATCCCCTTCATCCTGATTCGCGCACCGAGTCGATGGGATGATAAAACATTTATCCCCGCGAATTTACATTGTTCTCAATTCAGTGAATTGTTTTTGACAAGCAGGGAGGATTTCATTGTGATTCATATTGATCTCGACTATATACCGACTGAAAAACAGGCGATGTTCCATCGCTCGTCTGCTGACGAACTGCTTTACGGCGGCGCGGCGGGAGGCGGAAAATCCAAAGCGATCGTCATGGAGGCATTGATCGATGCCCTGGAGCATCCCGGCATCCATGCATACCTGTTCCGCAAAACCTATCCCGAATTGCGGGACACCTTAATACGGGAGGCAATTACCTCAATTCCTTCCCAGCTTGGAAAGTACAACGAACTTCGCCACGATTTCCGTCTCATCAACGGCTCGGTGCTTCACTTTCGGTTCTGCCGGAATTTGCAGGACGCTTACCGATATCAGGGCGTGGAAATCCACCGTCTTTATATTGACGAACTTACCCACTTTTCACAGGATGTCTACGATTATCTGAAAACCCGCCTGCGCGCGGTATCCTCCCTTGGCATCACACCGCGGATTCGCTGTGCCTCCAATCCGGGCGGCATCGGGCACGGCTGGGTCAAATCCCTGTTCATTGACCGGAAAGAGCCTTACGCTGTCTTTACCGATACGGTGTCGTCCTCGGTGCTGGGCAAAAGCAGGGAAGTCACCCGCCAATATATTCCCGCAACTGTACTGGATAATCCCCACTTATCAGAGGACTATGTGTTTCAACTGGAGCAAAAACCGCCTGCTCTGCGCAAGGCACTCCTGCTAGGCGACTGGAACGTGTTTGACGGTCAGGTCTTCACCGAATTTGTCAACGATCCCGCTCACTATCAAGACCGCATCGGCACTCATGTGATTTCTCCTTTCCGAATCCCTAAAGAATGGAAACGTTACCGCAGCTTTGACTGGGGATACTCCAAACCCTTTTCGGTCGGTTACTGGGCGGAAGATAACGACGGCAGACTCTATCGGTATCATGAGATCTACGGCAGTCCGGTTGATCCCGCTACCCAGCTTACTGCCCGCGCCAATGTCGGAATGCGGCTGGAACCGGCGGCAGTCGCGGCGCAAATTCGCGAATACGAGGATACCTATGAAAAAGGCACCCATTTTATCGGGATTGCCGATCCGGCTATTTTTGATGAAAGCCGTGGTTCAGACGGTTGCATCTCCAACATTTTCGCGCAGCAGGGAATCTACTTTGAGCGGGGCGACCACAAGCGGATCGCCGGGAAAATGCAGCTGCACAATCGACTGGCATTTGACGCCGACGGAATCCCGATGCTCTACGTCTTTGAAAACTGCGCCGACTTTATCCGCACTTTTCCCGCCATTGTATATGACCGGCTCAACCCGGAAGACATTGACAGCAGTGGGGAGGACCACATTTACGACGAAACCCGTTATCTCTGTATGTATTTGCCGATCAAACTGCCGGAAAAGCCGATTTCTATTATCACCGATGATCCGCTTGACCTTTCCTCAAAGAGAAAAGCGCCCCTGAATTTTTTGCTGTAAGACAAAACCCGTACTGTGAAATAATCTTCACAGTACGGGTCAATCATTGCAATTATTCTTCGTCATTAGCCTCTGCGTCGTCTTCTTCGAGAATAGGTTCTTCGTCGTCCTCTTCCTCTACCGGCTCGATGATTTCTTCTTCGGTCGGCTTTTCTACTTCAGCCACCTCTTCGTCCTCATCATGCTCCGCCCGCGCAAAAGTTACCACTCTGGAATCTTCATTCATCAAACGCATCACCCGAACACCGGACGCATATCTGGACATCACGTTGACGTCACTGACCCGAATCCGAATAATAACGCCGTCATTGGAAATCAAAATCAAATCGTCATTCTCGTCCACAACCTTAATGCCGCAGACATAACCTTTGACGTCATTCACCTTGTAATTGATCTTACCCTTTCCGCCTCTGGACTGGAGTTTGTACTCGCTGATCTCGCTGCGGCGTCCCTGTCCGCGGTCGGTCACCGTCATGACGGTCGCCCCTTCCCGCAGTCTTGCCATACCCGCGATCTCGTCACCGTCACGCAGGCGGATTGCGCGAACACCTCTCGCCGAACGAGAAAGCGGACGGGCGCTGTTTTCATCAATCCGAATTGCCATACCGTTTCTGGTTGCAATCAACAGTTCGCAGTGACCGTCAGTAAGCCGCACGCCTGCAAGCTCATCTCCATCATTCAGCGTAATCGCGATCAATCCGTTTTTCCGCACGTTCTTATACGCTTGCAGTTCGGTACGTTTAATAATACCCTGCTTCGTCACCATCACCAGATACTTCTCCGGATCAAACTCTGCCACCTTAATCATCGCCGTGACTTTTTCATCCCCGCTAACCGGAATCAAGTTGACGATATTCGCTCCCTTAGAGGTTCTGCTGCCTTCCGGGATCTCATAGCATTTGAGCTTAAACATCCGTCCTTTATTGGTCAGGAACAAAACATTATCATGGGTAGAGGAGATGAACATTTCTTCTACGAAATCTTCTTCACGTTGTTTCATACCCGAAACACCGCGTCCGCCGCGCTTCTGTATTTTATAAACATCGGTGGGCTGACGTTTGATATATCCGTAATGTGTGAAGGTAACTACACAATCCTCTACCGGAATCAAATCCTCAATATCGACCTCGCCGCTGACAGTCTGGATCTCGGTACGGCGCTCATCCGAATATTTTGCCTTGATGATATTGATTTCTTCCTTAATGATACCGTAAACCAGATTCACATCACCGAGAATCGCTTCGTATTCCCGTATTTTCGCCAGAATATCGGCAAGCTCTTGCTCCAGCTTTTCCCGGTCAAGCGCAGATAGCTGTCCCAACCGCATTGCCAAGATCGCATTTGCCTGTACCTCGGTCAGTCCGAACCGCTCCATCAACCGCGGTCTGGATTCATTATTATCCCGGGAAGAACGAATGATTCTGATAACCTCGTCAATGTTATCCTGAGCGATTTTCAAACCCTCTAAAATATGCTCTCTATCCCGCGCTTTTTTCAGGTCAAACTCGGTTCTGCGGCGGATGACTTCTACCTGGAACTCGATATAGTGCTGCAAGGTTTCTTTGAGCGTCATAACTTTCGGCTGACCGTTATGAAGTGCGAGCATAATGACGCCGACGGTATCCTGCAGTTGAGTATAGCTAAACAGCTGATTGAGCACGACCTGCGGATTGGCTTCTTTTTTCAGGTCAATGACAATACGCATACCGTCTCTGTCCGATTCGTCGTTCAGAGAGGATATTGTGTCAATCTTTTTATCTTTTACCAGCTCGGCGATCTTTTCGATCAGCCGTGCTTTATTGACCATATAGGGAATTTCGGTAACAACGATCCGGAATGCGCCGTTTTTTCTTTCCTCTATTTCGGTACGAGCGCGGAGCGTAATCTTTCCGCGACCGGTCGAATATGCGGCACGGATTCCGGCTCTGCCCATAATAATGCCGCCGGTAGGGAAG
>CAUHFD010000181.1 GCA_959605275.1 uncultured Eubacteriales bacterium
TGTATTTCTTTATCGGCTATGCTCTCCGCATGACTTTGCAGCCGTTCCCGCTCTTTTGTTAGGTCGGAAAGCTCCTTGTCAAGCTCGGTTATGCGCGTGTTTACGCGCTGAATGAAAGCAGTGCTGAGATTTCCCTGCAATAGAGTATTGATGAGACGATCCATTTCGGCATTACACTTTTTCATCTGTGCTTCAATGCTGCCCAGGGGATTTTCTCGCGTTTGCCTTTGTAAATCGTGCTTTAACTTTTCAAGCAGTTTATAAATGCCGGAGCTTTCGTCGGTGTATTTCATCAGATATTCGCAAACCAAATCGTCTGCCTGTTGACCGCCGATATTCTGGCAATCGCACAATTCCGTTCCGCCCCGCAGCTTGCTGCTGCATACATAATCATATAGATCGGGATTACCGGAACGCTGTTTTGCAAATAGTCGGTTTCCGCATTTGTCGCAATAAATCAAACCGGAAAGCAGCGAATAATCGTTGTGCATTTTGGCGGGCTTTTTTCCGGTGGGAATGTTGTCCTCGATGATATTCTGGACCGCTACCCACTTCTTGCCCGAAACACGCCCTTTGTGTTTGCCGATGGCGATAATCCATTTGTCCATAGACTGCCGCGGCGCGTGTTTCTTTTTATAGTCGCGCTTGTTGTAGGCGAGAAGCCCGTATTTATCCGAGCAGTCCTCTTCGTTAAAACAAACATCAGCGTTTTGGGCGGTGAAGTAGTCGAAAGCATCTTTGTCGGCAATGCAGTAAACGGGATTTTGCAGGATTTCCTTAATGCCGAGCAGGGAATAATATTTGCCGCTGCGGGATGTGATTCCTTGCTTGATCAAGTATTTGCTCACACCGGAAATACTGCGAAGTTCTAAAAACTTTTCAAACATCATATCAACGGTGCGAAGTTCGGCAGGGTTGTCTTTTAGCCTGCAGATAGTTTTCACTTTGCCGTCGATAATCAGTTCCTGTTGCTTTTCGGAGGTGTATCCGGTAGGTGTGGTGCCGCCAAGCCAACGTCCGGTACGGGCAAGCATCAGCATATTGTCCCGAACGCGCTCCGCGATCGTTTCCCGTTCCAACTGAGCAAAAACCGAAGCAATATACATCATAGCTTTTCCCATAGGCTTTGAGGTGTCGAATTCCTCTTTAATGCAGACAAAGGAAATATTCCGCTCGTTCAAATCCTCGATCAATGCCGAAAAGTCGCTGACATTGCGGCTGATACGGTCGAGCCGATAGCAGACGACAAAGTCCGGCTTTTTTAATTTTATATCCCGCAGCATTTGCTGAAACTGCGGTCGGTCTGTATTCTTGGCAGAAAAGCCCTCGTCCTCATAGATGGTGATATCGGCATCGGAAACATCGGAAAACTTGGTATGAATGTACTGCTTGCACATTTCAATTTGGTTTTCGATGCTCTCTCCTTTGCCGGTATAAACGGATTTTCGGCTGTAAATGAAAAATTTCAAATGTTATTCACCGCCCTTCAAGCTGTCAAGATAATCGCTTATGATTTTACCGCACGGGTTGGAAAGGGAGTGTTTGTCTTTTGTTATTGTGATAAGTACCCTTGTGTTCATTATATCATAGTGTATCACATTTTCAGGCGAAAAAAGGGGGCTGTTCTCTGCTTTTAGAACAGCCCCTTTGCTTTTCATCCTTTTTGATAAAAATGGATATTCATTATTCGACCTGTTGTAAAGTTTTCAGTCTCATTTAAAGATACAGAACCAGGAAACTTCTGAACAAATTTACCTTTATTCTGTTTTTCGCTCAAAAGCTCAGAATCTTTACACCCGGTCAGCGCGGTTTTTGCTTAACATGACCGCTGAATATGCGATAGACTAACGTATGATTGATATTATTCAGGCAGCAAAGTAAAATGATAGCTTTTCCCGCGAAATTTTCTTTGTACCTTTATGTTGCTCCATCCGGACGGCAAACAGGGTTTTACTTCAATGCCGTTCCATGTTGGACGGATACCGAGTATATATTGAGTCGCTGCAATATACATCCATGCTGCTGTGCCAGTTAGCCAACTTACATTGGCAAGACCGAATTTGTCTGATTCCGGTCCGAAAATATTGGAGGAGTAGACATATGGCTCCGCTTTGTAGCGCCATTCACCGGCTCTTTTTTGAGCGACCGCAGGAATCAATTGGTGATAATATTCATAGGCACGGTCTCCACGGCCTAACAGACATTCGGCAATGATTGCCCAAGTGTTGGCATGACAGAATACAGACCCGTTTTCTCCGGTCCCTTTGTTGTAATTGGTGAGTCTGTTGCTCTTGCTTGGATAATCTGCCATTGCGGGATCGATCTTTTTGATCCCAAGCGGGGTGTTTAAGCGTTCATAAACACTGTCCATTGCCATGAGTGCCTTTTCCGGATCCGCCATACCTGAAATGACCGACCAAGTTTGCGTATTGAGCCAGATTTGAGCCTGCGGCTCGCTGCTGCTTCCGAGAAAGCGACCGTCATCCATAATGGCACGCCGAAACCATTTGCCGTCCCAGCCGATTGTGTTTATGAGTTTTTTTTGTTTATCGTATTCGGCATCATATTTGTCCCTGCTTTTTCCCAGCAGTTGTGCGAGTTCGGCCATTTTTTTCAGAGCCGTTCCGAACTGCATCGCAGTCCATATGCTCTCTCCTTTGCCTTCGCGGCAGACCTTGTACAGCATATCGTTCCAATCGGATCGGAGCATAAGCGGGAATCCGTGTTCTCCGAGATTTGCCATAGTGAAATCGATCGCTTTATTCAAATGCTCCCAAACGGTTCCGCTGCCGCCGTCATAATAAGGAATCTCCTTTTGCAGAAAATCAAGTTTTCCTTCTTCTATGCATAAAGCATGTGCGGTCAGGATAGTCCAAAGGTGGTCGTCTGAATGAATTGTAGTGACCGGCTCCCATTCTTCAATCGGGAAAAAATAATGATTTACATGGCCGTCTTGATATTGTTGACCGAGCAGTAATGCCAGCTTTTCAGCCGCTCTGGCAGTGTCAAACGGGATCATTGCCAAAATATCCTGTGCAGTGTCGCGGTAACCGACGCCTCGGAAGGTGCCCGTGGCATAGTAGGAGATATTTCTGGAAAACTGGAAATTGCGTTCTGCCTGATACGGATTCCAGATATTGATCATACGCTGTGCATCCTTGTCAGGCAGTTTACAGTGGAAATGACTGAAGAATTCATTCCAATGCAGACTGAGAGCGGAAAAGGATTTTTCACAGAAATCTTTTTCCCGGCAGTGTGATACTGCTTGCAACAGGGAGCTTTTGTCGGGAGCACATCCGAGATAGACATGTATGGTTTTTTCGGAATCGGCTTTTAGATCCACCTCCAGCTGTAAGGCAAAACAGGGATCACCACCCATCAATGTGGAATTGGAGCATTTTCCGTTCATAACGCGTTGCGGATTTTCTTCGCTTCGGTAAGCGCCTATGAATTCGTCACGATCGCAGTCAAAAGCAGCCACCGGGACGTCGGCGCAAAAATAAACCAATGGGGTTTCGATTTCTTTCGGCTGCAGTTCCACCGAATATTGATAAATCAGGACATCCCCCTCGTTGAACACCTGCAGCTGATGCTTATTATAGCATTGCCATTGCAGTTCGCGCATAAATTCCATCATACCAAGCTCCACATATGGAAAAATCGTGATATGGCGATCTCGGTCTGATTTCAATTTTAATTCCCAGATTAGAGCGTTCTCCAGCGGTCCGACAAAATATTTTACTTTTGCCGAAAGACCTTGCTTTTCTGCATGAAATTCGGTGTAGCCCATTCCGTGTATTGCTTCAAACTTGTCCGGCTTTTCAGGTAATGGCTCGGCGGTTGGACAGAACAAATGATCGCCATCTTTGATATAGGTATAAAATCCGCTGCGGTCGGTGGGCAGATGAAAAAAACGATAGCGGTTGATACGCCAGATCTGAGGGGATTTATAAAAGGCAACACCGCCTGCTGCCTGTGATATCATAGTGTGAAAGGTACCATTGCTTAAATAATTCATCCAAGGCGTGGGTGTATCGTGCCGGCAAATTTTAATCTCCTTTTTCGTATCGTCAAAGATAAAACGATCTGTACTCATACTTTTCTCCTTTTTGATCATTCCAATATTCGCATGATGCTATTGTCAGAAATAGTCAAAGCAAGTGGGAATGATTTGTGATAATTTGAAATTATTTTTTATTATAGTTGACAATAAATGTTTTGTCAACTATAATATTTATAAGCTAAATAATGCAATACGTTTTACAAAAAGAGGCTGTGTTTTGTTTTGAATAAACCGATTGATCTATTGTTCTCAGTCAAGTAAGCATTCAAATGATTATACATTGTTTTTTTGAAGAGAAACCGGGATGTTTGAATCAGCGGCCGATGGAAGACACAGCTTATAAAGTTGTTGTCTATCGACAGCTTTCGTATTGACAAAGTATAGAATTGAAAGTATATTTAATATATTACATACTCATTTGCGAGGTAAGTTATGGGCAGAGTCACAATCAAAGATGTTGCGAATGACGCGGGGGTATCTATTACAACTGCTTCCTTTGCGATCAATAATCGAACCGGGCGTATCAGCGAAGCCGCAAAAGAAAAAGTGCTTGCCAGTGCTGAAAAATTAGGCTATGTGCCGAATATCAATGCGCGTAACCTTCGCACCAACAACAGTGATACATATATGTTGGTGTATGATGAGGGGTATTTATTAGAGAGAAATGCGAGTACGCTGCAATTTGTAGCCGGCGCCGTAAAGTATAGCGCAAGGCGTGAAAAGGATTTGCTGCTGCGTACGATCCCTCGAATTACAAACGGAGTGCAAGCAGCGGAAGATTTTATGCGGATATGGAATGCCAAGCATGTTGACGGGGTCATTTTCCAAATTGGTGAAGAAAACCGAAAGGAAACCTATAAATTTTATGAATACTTATCTGATAAAAAAATCAATTTTGTTGTGATCTCTCCGAACGGAAAATTAGATGATTTTCCATCGGTATATATTGACGATCATCAGCTGATGGAAGAAGCGATTGCTTACATTTATTCCAAGGGATATCGATATGTTTATCATTTGACCAGGAAAACAGAATTAAAATTTGAAAAAGAGATCGGCTTTTTAAATGCGGTCCAGATGCTGAGATTACAGGGTGAATGTGTATATTATAATAGCGAAGTGCGAAACGAGGAAGACATTTGGAATGCGGTAAAAGACACTGTTATGAATCGGAAAGGCAGGATTGCATTCGCATGTTGGAACGACGTAGATGCGATTTATCTGTTGAAAGCGCTACACAAACACAATATCAGTGTCCCCGGTGAAGTTGGCGTTATGGGGTTTGACGACATTCCTGCGTCAGAATATACGACTCCTCCGCTTACAACGGTAAGACAACCGTTTGAAGAAATGGCTTTTAAAGCGATCGAAGTATTGTCAAGCTATACCAGTGTCGGCACTTACAATAAAATGCTGGGTGTTCGTATGCGGGGAAATCTAATCATCAGAGAATCTGTTTGATGGAAGGCTTGTTTTCACGTTGACTGGAAAACAAGCCGAGGTTCTGAGACGGAGAAGGCTTTATAGGAACCAAAAACAGTATCAGAGCAATCGCATTTTGAATTCGTTTATATGGTACGTTGTAAACACCATTATAAATCGTTTTGCATCAAATAGCACTTATATACGACAAATGATTCCAACATTTTTACTATTTTTGAAAAACTATTGACTTATTTTTGTTTTTGTATTATTATAATACCA
>CAUHFD010000182.1 GCA_959605275.1 uncultured Eubacteriales bacterium
GTTGTAGTGCGAAGTAGGGAGTGCCCAACGCGGCACCGAATAACGAAATGAATCAACAACCCTGCCCGAGAGTGTGCTCGCGGGCAGGGTTGTGTTTGTTTAGAAAGATATTTCATTTAAACGAGATAATCATTGATAATATTGACCAATAGATCATTGAGCTTGTAAACTTTGCTTTCACCGATGGTCGGCTCGATGTGACTTCCTCCAATACCACTGTCGTCGGTCAGCGTAACGTATGTGCCGCCGGTGCCGGTACTGAGTGCCCGCATCAAATATTCGGTGTTTTTATCAATTCCGCTGGCGGTCACTGGAATGATACGAATGCCGTTTTTGGCTGCCGCTGTCATTAATTTTTGCATCTCTGATTTGGCACTGTCATGTGGCGGTGCATCTAAAATCAGGAACAGCAGTTTTGCAGAAGCATTCGATGACCATTCGTGCTTGTAGATCGCGTCGTTCAGCGCTTGCTCTACCGCTTCTTCAAAATCTCCGCCACCGTCGGCAGATTGCGCTTTTAAATTGCTGATGGCGGTGTTCACATCACTGACAAACGGGAAAGGGCGTACCACGTATTCGTCGCCGGTGTCTCGGTAGAAGTTAACGCTTAACCGGAGCGGAATATTGCCGTTTTGTTTTTTGACTCGCAGGATAATGTCGGCAAGCTCCTGTTGCAGATAAGACAGTTCATCTCCCATAGAACCGGTTGTGTCACATACAAACATCAAATCCAGTGCGGTGCTCCGTTTCGCTGCGTTTTCCAGTGAGATGGTATAAGCGGCAGCAACGGAATCTCCCAGAGGCTGTTCTGCTGTTTTCTCCGCGTATTTCACAATAATTTTTTTAGGGGAACCGTTTTGCTGAAAAACATGATAGAACAGATAAGCCTTTCCCTTGTTATCGCTGATTGTAGACCAGATTTCGTTGCCCTGCGCATCCAGCAGGATAACGTATGCACCGCCGATCACATTCTGACCGCTTTGCACCGTTACGGCAATGCGCTTGGTCAGATTTATTCCCCATTTCGCCTGATACTGCCGAAATTCACTGTTTTGCCCCATCAGATTCAGCCAAAAGTCAAAGTTTAGATTATCATTCCATGCTTTTGCCGTCAGCAATCCAGCGGTTGCCTGATTGGATTGGGAGGTTGTTGAGCCGTCGATGCTGTCCGGTTTTGTCGAAGTGCCGGCAGTGGGTGATTTTAAAGCGCCGCCGCCAGTTGCTTCGGCTTTTGTGTCGGCAGTACCTTTTTCAGGAGTTGCTGTCGCATCTGTGGCATCGCCTCCGGCTGTAAAATCAGTGTCTGCATCACCGTCAGTCGGTGATGCAGGTGCTTCACCGATTTCTGTTGCCATGTCCTCTGTTTCTTCGCCGTAATACGTTTCGGATTTATTTGTTGCGCCCGAAAGCGGAGCGGAATCCAGCATGCCTTCTTTGCTCAGGCTGCCGTTCATGATTGAGGCGAATACGCCGCTACCTACTAATACAACAGCAAGGCAGGCTGCGATGGCTTTTTTCATTTTTATATGGTAGTTTTTTGTCACAGAGGACTGCGCCAAAATTTTACGGATCGTTTTGTCCTTTAACTTTTCATCCGGTGTCAGTTGGTCAAACCCTTTGAAAAGATTCTTCATGTTCCATATCTCCAATCAACTTGGTTTTTAGAAGTTCTCTGCCTCTCTTTAACTGCGTTCGCACGGTAGCGGGTTTCAGGTGCAGCAGATTGGCAATTTCCTCCGTGGAATAGCCTTCATAATAATGCAAATAGAGTACCTGCCTGTATTTTACCGGAAGTTCCAGCAAAGCGGTGATCGTTTCTACGTCGGTTTCGTCTTGAATCGCGCCGGTTAACTGATCCAGCGGAACGGTTTTGCGGTACCAGGCAGTGTGTAAAAAGTTTTTGCAATAATTGGATGCGACCGTAATCAACCACGCTTTTTCATGCTCATCGCTCTCAAAAGCGGGTTGTTTTTCAAAAAGACGCAAAAACACCTCCTGAAACATATCTTGGGTGTCTTGCTCGTTTTTTAAATAAAGAATACCCAAACGGTAAATCATATTTCCAAATTTTTCAATTTGTTCAGAAATACAATTGCTCGTACGCAACAATTGAGTTTCCATTTATATGATCATCCCTTTCTCGAGCTTTTGTCCTGTTTTATGAAGGCTTCTATTTACAATACAGTTGAATAGGGGAAAATGTTTCATTTTATAAAAAATAGCTTCGGAGAAAAAATATCAGCAATTTGAGGAAACGAAACAACATAATCGGTATCCTGGAACAAATTGCTGATATCATTTTACGCGATGCAAAAGGATTATTTTTTAGCCGCCTGTAATACAGTGTTGGCAATCTGTAACGCAACGCGGCTTCCACTTCCCGCATTTTCAGCAACGACTGCAAAAGCAAGCGGCAAACTTTCATCTTGAACAAAGCCGATCATCCAGGAATGCGGGACGGCGTGCTCACCAACTTCGGCGGTACCGGTTTTCGCGCAAACGTTAAGACCCGGAAAACTGCTGTCCTTGTAATTGGTTTTCACAGTATAACGCATCATTTCGGCAAGTGTGCGGGCTGCTTCTGTGCTGAGCATCCGGCTGCCGGTTTTGGAAAGCTTAAAATGGAGCGGCAGTCCGGCAGGGGAGGTAATACTTTCTATGATATAGGGCTTGACAGGGATGCCGTCATTTGCAATTGCACCGACCATGGTAAGATATTGCAATGGATTGACCAGAGTGGTATATTGCCCCATTCCTGCCCATGCAAGATCAATGTTCCGTATATTTGTGTAATCAATGGAGCTTTTTTTAGCGGTAATGCCATCCAGTTTAAAAGTTTGATTGAAGCCCATTTTTTGGGCATAGGTTTTTAGGTTTTCGGGTCCCAGCTTTACCGCAAGCTGTGCAAAATAAGCGTTGCAGGATTTTGCAAGCGCGTCTTTGAATTTTAAGGTGCCGTGTTTGCTTAAACAGCTGACCCATTCTCCCTCAATTTCAACACCCGCATTACAGGTGAACTCCAGGTCTTCCATTCCATCAAAGGTTTGCAGTGCCGCTGCCGCGGTAACTACCTTGAAAGTAGAGCCAGGCGTGTAGGAGGAAGAAAGAAAACGGTTGAGGTAAACGCCGGTATATTTTTCATCTTCTTCGGAGATTTCCGGCGGATCGTTGATATCGTAGGTCGGTGTGCTGACCATGCAAAGCATCTCACCGGTCTTATAGTTGTAAACGCCGACTGTACCGCTGTATTTCCCCAGTGCTTTTAACGCCGTGGCGCAAAGGTTGGCATCTAGTGTCAGGGCGATATCATTGCCTTTTCCGCTGGGTTGGAATACACCATTTACTAAATTATAGCCCACAAGCTGTTTCCAATAGCTGTTTTGCAGACCGGTTTTAATCAATCCGGAGGAGTCTCCTACCGTGTGTAATAAGGCTTTGCGGATATTTTTGTCGTTGTTGTATACTCTATCGCCGTCTATGGTTTGTGCCAAAACGATTCCGTTGCGGTCGGTAATACTGCCGGCACCTGATAATATTGCTTTGTTGTTATAAATATGGCGGTTTGCCGGATAAGAAGTCCAGCCGGGCGCGTTTATAGCAAAAACGATACCTAATACCACTAAGCCTGCGGTAAAACAAAGCATAATGATAAGCAGCAGGATAGAACGACGTGACATTTGTTTCATTCAAGCTCATACCCTTTCGGTTTTTATGGCAGTATATCTTTTCGGCGGTTCGGAATTTGTGTACCCGGCAGCTTTGAAGAAGGCGAGCATTGCGAAGCTTGCTACCATACTGGAACCGCCGTTACTGATAAACGGGAAGGTTACTCCGGTCAGCGGCAGTAAGTCGGTGGAACCGAAAATATTCAGAGCCGCCTGAAATAGGAACATACCGCCGGCGGCACAGGCCGCAATCGAATAGTAGGCGGAACATGCGCGCGGGGCACAGCGGATTGCCCAGGCGGCAAAAATCAGCAGACAGGCGGCACAGCATAATGCTACCAGCAGTCCCCATTCCTCGCTGACGATACCAAAAACCAGGTCGGTATCCGATGCGGCAACACGATCGAGATTGCCATTTCCGCCACCTACGCCCAACAAGCCGCCGCTGCCGATTGCTATCATGGTTCTGGTTTGCTGATATCCTTTTGTGGATGCAAAATCCCATGCTCGGAGATAACTGGAAAACCGGCTTGCAATATATGGATGATAGAGGATAATAACCGGAATTGCCAGTACAGCCAATCCGGAGAATCCGGCAATGACTTTCCAATCGCCGGAACGCATATAGGAGATAATGACGATACCGACAAAGAAAATTGCGGCAGTCCCGTAATCGCGCATTAAGAAAAGCGCTCCCAGACAAGCAACTGAAAAACCAGCAAACAACAAGGTGTTTCGCCATGTAGTCAGCCGTTCTAATGTTGCACATCCGGCAAAAAGAAATGCTACTTTGACAAATTCAGACGGCTGTATCGTCACAAAACCCAAGTTGATCCAGTTTTTTGCACCATAGCGGCTTTCTCCGATCAGCAGATTAGCCGCAAGAAGGACTAACCCAATTGCGGCAACCGCATATCGAAGCCGCATTGTACGTCTAATATCCTGCATGATCCATTCTAAAAAACAGAAACTTCCCAATCCCAGCAAAACGGCAATAAACTGTTTGAGCAGGGAAGAAGGGGTAGCACTGGCGGCAACGCAAAGACCAATTGTAATCAAAAAGAAGGCTAAGATTTCGATACCGATATTTTTGCATTTTTTAACCCCGAAGTATATCCATTCGGTGATCAATAAACCGCCGAAGCAAACCGGTATAGACCATGGTAGCTCCTCAATATAATGAAAAATAATAGATAGAAATGCAAGCAGTTGAAAGAAATTTAAAAAAAACAGCGCAGGCATTGCAGAAAAATTTTTCAGTTTTCCTTGACCGATTTGTTCCATATCGGTAATAGCAGGCGGCTCTAACTTTAAAAAGGTGTCTCCGATGGTGATGACATCGCCGTAGTTTAGCTCGGTACGGTTTGTAACGCGTTCACCGTTTAAAAAGACGCCGCTTTTGGAACGCCCGTCGCTGATGAACCACCCCTTGTGATAAGTAAGAACAGCGTGCCGGCGGGATATAACGGCGGAGGTCAAATGAATATCGCAGAGTGCGTTTCGGCCGATTGTGCTTTCGCAGGATACCACAGGATACCGCGAACCGTCTTGCGCAGTTAAAACAGCAATCGGATTTTGCGGCTGCCGTTTTAAAAACAGCATTTTGATACAAAATATCAGGATGAGGATTGCCGCAGCCGGTAAAGCCCAGCGGACAGCAGCATTGTAATATCCGGTCATTAAACTCCAGTCCATGAAAGCATCCTTTCCTTGATGTATTAACTAGCAGAATGATTTTTTTACAGTATAACATAAAAATGTGAATAAAAGAAGTCAAAATACCAAATACTGTTTTATTTTGCTTATGCACACTGCGGTGCAACGCAATAGAAAATCGTTTTAAAATTGCGGTTTACGTATAACAGCAATTTTAAAACGATTTTGTCTGCAGTAGTTATTAAATTGGTGCCAATGGTAGATATCAATTATACCCACCGGTGATAAGAAACAAGTTATCCTTTCTTTGCAACATATGATTCAGTAGACAGTATTTAAAAGCCATATGGATGCATTTAATATCGTTGCAAATCCGACCCAAAGCAGATAGGGAATCAATAGTATTGCTGCCCATTTATCTACTTTGCT
>CAUHFD010000183.1 GCA_959605275.1 uncultured Eubacteriales bacterium
CGCCCACCTTGCACTTATTAATTGCGGAAGTCAACGATTCTGCACTGTCAATGCTTTCTCCGTTAAAGGAAACAATACGGTCACCTGCCTGAAACTGTGTGCTGGCACTGGTTGTCTTCGTCACATAGACTCCCGTTTTAGATACCCGATATGCCATTGCCGTTTCGGTATCACTGATATCCACAATCGTCAACCCCAAACTGATTCTGCCCCTGACGTAGCCATTCTCAATGATTTCCTCGATTACAGTCTTTGCTGTATTAATCGGAATCGCAAAGCCTAAGCCTTCAATATCGCTGCCGGAGGATTTTGCATTTACAATACCAATCAGCTCGCCATATTGATTAAACAAGCCTCCGCCTGAATTTCCCGGGTTAATCGCCGCATTGGTCTGCAATAATGTCATTGTTTCACCGTCAATCGTAATACTGCGGTCAAGCGCACTGATAATACCGCTGGTCACCGTTCCGCCTAATTCTCCCAGCGGATTTCCGATCGCAATGGCGGTTTCTCCGACTACCAGCTTGCCGGAATCCCCATAAACAGCGGCGCTGAGATCCTTTGCATTGATTTTCAAAACAGCAAGGTCAGTTTTTGCATCTTTACCGACCAAGGTAGCCTCATAAACGGTTCCATTTTTCAAACGTACCGTAATCTTGCTGGCACCGTCAATCACATGGTTATTCGTTGCAATATATCCATCCGAGGTAATGATCACACCGCTTCCGGCTCCTTCGGATACGTACTGCTGCATAAACTTGCCGGTCGTGACCGATTCTGTGGTGATCTCAACGACCGAGTCAGCAGTCAAGGCTGCCACATCCGCTACCGAGAGCTGATCACTGTCACTGCCGGAGCCGGTGGATGTTCTTTGCACCGATTGATAGATCACCTTATTGGTACCGGAAGAATTACCTGCATACTGATTGCCCAGATATCCGCCGGCAAATCCTACCGCACCCGAAAGCACTATGGCTGCCGCAAGCGTGGCAACAACGAATCCGGTACGCCCTGACTTTTTCTCTTTCTTGGGCGGCTTTCCGCTCCAAGTATCATTTATACCCGGATAGTTATAATTGGGATACGTGTAATTGCTGCTATATTGCTGCGGCTGTGGATAACCAACTTCCGGCTGCCACGATGATGCTGTTTCGCCGGAATAATAAGCTTGCCCGTTTGTTGCATCAGACTGCGGCTGTACGGATGGTTCCGCATTGTAAGCTTGCGCATCCGCATTGGCGGAATACCAATTGGTTGACGTTTCCTCTGCCTGCGGATTCTTTTGCCAACCCTCTGCCTGTTCCGAAAAAGATTGCTGATTTGACTCATTGTTATTTGCGTAATTGGCATTGTTGTCAAAACCCGCATTGTACTCCTGCTTTTCATTTTCTTGATTATTATATTGATCAAACATGTTATCATTTCCTTTCTTGGTTTCTATGCTTTTAGTATATCCGCCTTAAGTGAAAACCATATGAAAAGCAAGAAAAAAACGCATGAAAAATCAATAATCATCTATGAACAATAAGAATGGGGCATGAACAAAAAAAGAAGAAACGATCTGTTTCTTCTTCATGACGGCATTCACAACGGCAGATGACGGTCTCTGAAAATCGCTTCCGCTTTGTCCATCTGCCCTTTTGTCGGCGGCTGAATATCTGCCAACTCATAAGGACGTCCCAACGCTTCCCACTTATACTCTCCCATTTTATGAAACGGTAGCAACTCAATTTTCTGAATGCAGGAATAATGACTCAGCTTATCCGCCAATCTTTCCAATTTATCCCAATCAAGTGTCAGCGTAGGAACGACAACATGACGTATCCATACTGGCTTATGAATGCTTTCACAATAATCCAGTATTGCAAACGCATTCTCATTTCCCATCCCTGTCAGCTTTCTGCAATCGTCACTGTCAATATCCTTAATATCGAGCAACAACATATCCGCCGCATCGACAACCTCTTTGCAGCGATTTAATGCGATTGCCCCCGAAGTATCAATAGCCGTATGAACCCCATGCTCCCTGCATCGATCGAGAATCGCTTTTACAAATTCGGGCTGCATCATCGGTTCCCCGCCTGAAATCGTCACTCCGCCGTTTTTGATAAAATTACGATAACTTAATATCTGTTCCATAATAAAGTCAACATCCATTTTTTTGCCGTAAGCAAAATCCCAGGAGTCCGGATTATGACAAAACTTACACTGCAGCGGGCACCCCTGCAAAAAAATAACAAATCGAATACCCGGTCCGTCCACTGCACCAAAAGATTCAATAGAGTGTACACGTCCCTGTATTTTTGTATTCATCATCATGACCATTCCTTTTCTGAGCTTTTGTACGGGTTTATTGTCTTTTCCAATCCACTGATTATAAAAGACTGACACCTCTTGTTCGCGCCATACAGGATTGGCGCGCTGCCGAATATATTCGACAGTCACTACAAAGCGCTAAAAGAGCAAATAAAATACAGACCGAAATTTCGGCGTGATATTTGCCGAAAAGGCGTAAAATCGGATTTGAAAGGAATGCGGTGCATTTCTTTGAAACTTTTCTCCTCATCTCTTGCTTTTTCGGTCATTTCATCCGAAGAAATATAAAACCTGTGTACCTCAAATGCTGCACACAGGTTTCGTCGGTTCTATTTACTTTGATATGCGGCGCGCGCTTTTTCATAAATATTCTGTGCACACAACCCAAACGCTTTCAGCAGTTCCGCAGCAGGTCCGGAATATCCGAATTCATCATTCACACCGATTTTTACCACACGAACCGGATAGGATTCGCAAACAGTTTCTGATACTGCCGCTCCCAGTCCGCCGATGATACTATGCTCCTCCGCCGTGATTAACAAGCCGGTTTCTTTTGCGGCTTTTACAATCAGCTCAGCATCCAAGGGTTTAATGGTATGAATATTGATCACACGTGCAGAAATCCCATCTGCTTTCAGCATTTGTGCAGCCTGCAGAGCTTCATTGACCATCAAGCCGGTTGCCACAATGGTCAAATCACTACCATCCTGCAGGGTAATCCCTTTTCCCAATTCAAAATGATAGTCCGCGTTATTATTAATGACCGGACAAGCCAATCTGCCGAAACGCAAATAAACCGGACCATCATGATCCAATGCTGCTCTTACAGCCGCTTTTGCTTCCACGTCATCCGACGGATTGATCACCGTCATACCGGGAATCGTACGCATCAGCGCAATATCTTCACAGCATTGATGCGTTGCTCCGTCTTCACCAACCGAAATACCGGCATGTGTTGCGCCGATTTTTACGTTTAAATGCGGATATCCGATAGAATTGCGAACAATTTCAAATGCTCTGCCGGCTGCAAACATTGCAAAGGTGCTTGCAAAAACTTTTCTTCCGGTAGATGCGATACCTGCGGCAATGCCCATCATGTTTGCCTCCGCAATTCCGCAGTCAAAGAAGCGATCCGGATACGCTTTTTTAAACAAGCCGGTTTTGGTCGCTGCTGCCAAATCTGCATCCAGCACCACCATGTCAGGATATTGGTCAGCAAGCTCTACCAGCGCTTCTCCGTAACTCTCACGCGTTGCTTTTTTTATCATTTCTGCCATAGCCGTACTCCTCCTTATGCGTTGAGCGCAGCCAATGCAGCATTTAATTCTGCCATCGCTTGCTCGTATTGTTCTTTATTCGGAGCGCTTCCATGCCATGAAACCTGATTTTCCATAAAAGAAACGCCTTTCCCTTTCACACTCTTTTGAATGATGGCAACCGGCTTTCCGATCACCCGTTCCGCTTCAGAGAACGCGCGCTCAATATCATTAAAATCATGCGCGTCCATTGTAATAACATGAAATCCAAAAGCCGCAAATTTGTCAGTGATCGGCTCGGGGGAATTGACTTCTGCTACTGTGCCGTCAATTTGCAGACCGTTGCTGTCTACGATGGCAACCAAATTATCCAGCTTTTTGTGAGCAGCGAACATAGCCGCTTCCCAAACCTGACCTTCCTCAATTTCGCCATCACCTAAAATCGCGTAAACGCGATAAGTTTTGTTAGACAGCTTGCCGGACAGCGCCATGCCGCATGCAGCGGAAATACCCTGTCCCAAAGATCCGGAACTCATATCCACACCCGGAATGTGTTTCATATCCGGATGTCCCTGCAACCGCGAACCAATGTGACGCAATGTTTTCAGTTCATCAACCGGAAAATATCCCCGTTGTGCCAAGGCAGAATACAGACCCGGTGCGCAATGTCCCTTAGACAACACCAGCCGATCACGATCCTCCATTTTCGGGTTTTGCGGATCAATCTTCATTTTCACAAAATAAAGATAAGTCAGCAAGTCGGCGATAGACAAGGATCCGCCGGGATGTCCCGATTTGGCGTTATAAACGCCCTCGATAATTCCCATTCTTACCTTGCAGGCAATCTTCTGCAATTCTTTTACCTGGGGTGACAGCATAAACAATCTCCTTTTCCCTGTGCCTCCAAACAAGGCACAGTCAGTTTTATATATTGTTATTTTAAAAAGTATCTGCCTTCGATGTAACATAATGAAGCGCATACGCCACTGCATCCTGATTACAATTCGGCGTAATATGCTTTGCCTGCTTTTTCACTTCCTCGGGCGCATTCTCGGGAGAAAAGCTGAATGCCGTTAATTCAAGCATTTCAATATCATTATTGTAATCGCCCATTCCCACCGTGTTTTCGGGCTTCACGCCCAACATCTCAGCCAGCCGCATGACTGTTGCGCCTTTTGAAATGTTTTGTGGCAGCATTTCAATATAATTACAGCTTGATTTTACAAAATCCACCGAAGCATACTGCTTCTCCACAATAAAATCCCAGACCTGTTCTAAAATGCCGCTATCCATTACCATCAATATTTTAAACCATCCGTCCGAGACATCATCCGGCTCAACCTCACAATAATCCAGCCGTTCCACATCTACGTGATCGGAAATATACTGATTTTTACGGACGACATAGATTTGCTCATCCTTTAAGATTTCTGCCCCCACTTCGGGAAACGCTGTCAAAATTTCTTTCAAATATTCCCGCGCTTCGCTGACCAGATTGGCTGTCCATATAAACTTCTGTGCGGAAAAATCATAAATCGCGGCACCATTATAAAGCACACAAGGATATGCAATATCCAACTGCTTCACATAAGGCTCAGTTGCCGGAACTGCTCGTCCTGTTGCAATGACGAATTTTCCGCCCTTCGACGAAAAATCTGCAATTGCCCTTTGATTTCCGGGCGATATCTGTTTTTGACTGTCCAGCATGGTGTCATCCAAATCACAAGCAAAAAGCAAATCGGATATCGTTCTGCTCATATCTGCAAATGCTCCCTTCCCTCATCAAATCTAATCTAGCAAAGATGTCCGTTACCATCTTACAGGATAACCGTCTGAGAGTAAACAGCATTTCCTATCAATTTTTAAAATTCAAGTAATTTTCTCTGCCTTTAACAAAAATTTTTGAAAATATGCCGGTAATTCGCTGTCAAATTCCATGTATTCCCGGGTAGTCGGGTGAATCAACCCAAGCTTTTTTGCATGTAAACATTGTCCCTGCAATTCAGCAATACACTTTTTCGGACCGTAGACATCATCTCCTGCAACCGGATGTCCTGCATATGCACTATGCACCCGAATTTGATGGGTGCGTCCGGTTTCCAGCAGAAACTTCATATAGGTAAAACGCGGAAAGCGCTGCAACACCTCGTAATGGGTAACA
>CAUHFD010000184.1 GCA_959605275.1 uncultured Eubacteriales bacterium
AAAAAAGCCGTTTGAAATTTATCGTCATGAAATGAGTATTTGCGAGTATGTATACCGGGAATTGCGCAAAATGGAACGTGTTGTTTTGTATCAGGGGGAGTTTGAACCCGGAGCATATTTACCGATCGTGCTGTTTAATATACAGGGAATGACTTCGATGGAAACGGCGCAGGAGCTGAGTGATAACGGATTTGCTCTGCGGGGCGGTCTGCACTGCGCGCCATTGGTACACCAACGTCTGGACACATTGGATATCGGGGGCGTTCGTTTTTCTCCGGGAACGTTTAATACGCAGGCTGAAGCAGTGTGTTTTATTAATACTGTGAAAAAAATAATAAAAAACCACACGGTTTAGCTTGAAATCCTGTAATTTTGTGGTAAAATTATATATTATACTGTTTTTTATCGAGCTGTACTGGCATAGATGTGTTTTGTTTTTATATTGCAGAAATATATGTCTAAAATAAGGAAGTAAGAGTGATGCCGTTTTTAGTTTCATTTTGGGATTCGACAATACAGATCTGG
The DNA here is from genome assembly GCA_959605275.1 of uncultured Eubacteriales bacterium. Taxonomy (GTDB): domain Bacteria; phylum Bacillota; class Clostridia; order Oscillospirales; family Ruminococcaceae; genus HGM13222. The sequence goes on from CAUHFD010000184.1 coordinate 526, forward strand.
GATAATTTCAAAGTATGGATGAGTGAATTTTTTGATTCGATTTCCAGCGTTTGGAATACTTTCAGACCTTGGGATATTGTTGATGTTATATTGGTAGCATATCTGGTTTACCTTGGAATCAAATTGGTTCGGGAAACCCGGGCAGGTCAGCTTGTAAAAGGGCTGATTTTACTGGGTGTGTTTTATGTTTTGGCGAGTGTTTTGCAGTTATCTACACTGGAGTTTATCATACAAAAGGTTTTTGACATCGGTATTGTAGCGGTTATTGTGATTTTTCAGCCCGAATTGCGGCGGGCTTTGGAAAAGTTCGGTAGAACACGTATGACTGATTTCGGTGTGTTTGGCGGCAAAGATGCATCTGCAAATGCGGTTTGGATTAAGGCGATTGATGCAACCTGCATGGCTGTGCAGGAGTTTTCTAAAAGCGCTACCGGTGCTCTGATCGTTTTTGAGCGCAAGACCCGGCTTGGAGAGCAGCTCAGCACCGGTGTCATGGTAAATGCCACCCCGAGTGCGGAATTGTTTGGCAATATTTTTTACCCGAATACGCCTTTGCATGACGGAGCGGTTATTATCCGAGACGGAATGATTTTGGCGGCAGCCTGCTTTTTGCCAAAGCCGCAGAAAGAAGAATTGATCAGCAATAATTTGGGCTCCAGACATCGTGCGGCAATCGGCATTAGTGAGGTGTCTGACGCTATTACGGTTGTAGTTTCAGAAGAAACCGGCACTATTTCGGTTACCAGCGACGGAGAAATGATTCGTGGATTTACATCGGAAACACTGAATAAATATCTTCGCGAAAGATTACTGGTAGAAACCGATCCGAATGATGAGAAAAAAAGCGGAAAAAAACGCGGCAAGAGACGGAAATCCCAACAATCGAAAAAAGAGGAATCTGTTGAAACAACGCAGGATACAGTTGAATGAATCATCATTCCAAGAACGCTTAGTTAGAGTAAAGGATGTTGAATCTGAAACAAAAAGATTCAATTATGGTCACGAAGATGAAGATGCCAAAGATTAATTTTCAAAAATTATTTGACAATAATAAACTTGTTATCGTGTTATCGTTTATTATTGCCATTACAGCGCTGTTTGTTGTCAAAACGGTAGTGAATCCGGAAGGAAATGTTAAAATCTCCAATGTTCCGATTACGATTAATCTGGATGGATCAACAGCCGCTACGGCAGGATTAAAGGTGATTTCTAAAGAGGTTGATACGGTAACGGCTGTGATCAGTGGAAAAAGCTATTGGGTCGGGAATTTAACCGCAGATGATATTTCGGTGACGGCAAGGGTCGTTGATGTAACCAAAGCAGGAGAGTACACACTGGATTTATCAGTAGCTTTGCTGCCGGAAGCGCAAAAGGATTCTGATTATAAAATCGAAGTGAAACCGGATAAAGTGAAGGTGCGATTTGATACCATTATTTCACAGGAGTTTCCGATTACGGTGGAAACCGGAAAAATTGAGGTTGATGAGGGATTGATTGTGGACACTGCCTTTGCACAACCTGAAAAGATTACGGTCAGCGGTCCGCAAAAAGATGTGGAAACGATTGCAAAATGCGTGGCAAAGACCGAGGCAGTCGGGCATGTTTCGGAAACAGTGGTTAAAAAAGGTGAAATCAGTTTCTATGACAAGGACAATAAAAAATTGGAATTTAATAATATCCTGACTTATGAGCCGCAGACAGTAGATGTGACAGTTCCGATTCTAAGATCCAAGACAGTCCCGCTGACATTTGAATACACAAATGTGCCGGACGGTTTCCCGATTGATTCCTTAAAATATACAATGTCGCATACGACATTGAAAATTACCGCTCCGAACAGTACCATAGATACGCTGGAAGAGATTTCATTGGGCGTTATTGATTTCCGTCAGATTGATGTCGGTTCGGTGTTTACCCGTGAAGTGAATTTGTTGGCAGGATTTAAAAACGCAGATGACATCTCGGAGGTAACCATTACATTTCCGACCAACAATATGAGTAGCAGATCACCGTTTACTGTTACCAATATCAAGCTGGCAAATACGCCGACTGATTATAACGTGAAATTGCTGAATACTAGGATTAACAACGTCAAAATTGTGGGTGCGAAGGATATTGTAAAAAATATCAGCGCCGCAGATATTGTTGCTACCGTAGATTTCCGTGATGTTACCGTTACAAAAGGCGATATCTGGTGTCCGGTCAGATTTACAATACCAAACAAGGGGTTAGTTTGGGTGTCCGGGGAATACCGGGTTACGGTCAGAGTGTCGGATAAATAGTTCAACACAACTGCAGGAAAACGTTGTGGAAACAGGTCACAAACCTGTTTCTGTGGCGTTTTTCTTGTATACGGTGTGTATGCGTGGTATGGCAAAAACGCGAATGTTTGAAAGGAATGGTCGAAAAAATGTCGATTGTGTTATCCGGTATCCGGATTGGAATAGATGATGCAGAGCAAGAGGCGCTTGAAGCGGCAAGGCAATTGCTTCGAGTCGGTAAAAATCAAATTTTGCGGATTGTACCGGTGAAAAAATCGTTGGATGCGCGTCGGCATAATCATATTAGTGTTGTTTATAGCGTACGAATCGATTTGGTGAACGAAGAACAGAAATATGCAAAATCAGCAGCGAATCGGCTCGGGCAAAATCGGGTCAAATATTTGGATAACCAACCGATTGTTTTTGAAAAGGGTACCGAAAAATTGCAGAATCCCATCGTCATCGCTGGATTTGGTCCTGCGGGAATGTTTGCGGCATTGACGCTGGCGGAAAACGGATATCATCCGATTGTGTTGGAGAGAGGTGCCGAAATGGATGTCAGAGTGGCGGGGGTGCAGACATTTTGGAATCACGGCAAATTATTGCCCTCTGCCAACGTGCAGTTCGGAGAAGGCGGTGCAGGTACTTTTTCAGACGGAAAGCTGACCACACGGATATCTGATCGGCGATGTGATTATGTATTGGAGAAGTTGACCGAATTCGGTGCGCCGAAAGAAATTTTATACAAAGCAAAGCCGCATATCGGCACCGATTTGCTGCGGGATGTCGTCAAAAATTTAAGACGGCGGATTTTGGCATTGGGCGGAGAGGTACGTTTTGGTACACAGGTAACCGACGTGATATTTCAAAACGGCAAGCTGACAGGGGTCATCGCCGATCAGGAAACAATACAGACAGATAATGCCATTTTTGCAATCGGTCACAGTGCAAGGGACAGCTTTGAAATGTTGTTTCGAAAGGGCATTGCGATGGAGGCAAAGCCTTTTTCGGTAGGCGCCCGCATTGAGCATTTGCAAGAGGATATTAACAAAGGATTATACGGGGAGTATTATAATCATCCGAATCTGCCTGTCGGAGAATATCAGCTTTCTTATCGTGACGGAGATCGGGGCGTTTATACCTTTTGTATGTGTCCGGGAGGATTTGTTGTTCCTTCCTGTTCGGAGGAAAATACGGTAGTTACCAACGGAATGAGTGAATTTTCCAGAAATCAGAAAAACGCCAATTCCGCCTTGGTGGTGTCGGTATCCCCGCAGGATTATGGGACGCATCCGCTGGATGGGGTTCGTTTTCAGCGGCTTTTAGAACGTAGAGCGTTTGAATTAGGAGGCAGCGATTATCGTGCACCGGCACAGGATGTCGGCAGCTTTTTGGACGGAAAAGCCGGATTGCATTTGGGCAGGGTTGCCCCTAGTTATTGTCTTGGCGTAAAAGCGGCGGATTTTTCCCAGTTGTATCCTGATTTTGTTCGGAAGATGATGCAGACCGGTTTGCTTCAGTTTGATCGCAAACTGCCCGGATTTGCTGCGCGGGATGCTGTTTTGACCGGTCCCGAAACCCGAACATCGTCTCCGATTCGTATGATGAGAACAGAAACCTGTGAGTCGGTCAATCTTCGCGGATTATATCCTTGCGGGGAGGGAGCAGGGTATGCAGGGGGCATTATGAGCGCCGCTGTTGACGGTATGCGGGTTGCAGAACAGATTATGAAACGGTATGCGCCGGAATAAATTTGACTTTTGGCAGAATATTGTTACAATAGAAACAGGTTGCCGGAAGCGACACCGATAAAATAACAGATAAATAGGGGCAATGGATATGGACGAAAGTATCAAAAAGCGGTTTGACGGAATCAGCGGAATGATTTCCGATACGCCTTTGTTAGAAATACATTTTTTATTTAAAGGGAAAAAACGGCGTATTTTCGCAAAAGCGGAGGCGTTTAATCTCACCGGAAGTATCAAGGATCGGGTTGCCTATCACATTTTAAAAAAAGCATATGAAACCGGCGCCATTCATCCGGAGGATAAAATCGCGGAGGCGACAAGCGGAAATACCGGTATCTCTTTTTCGGCAGTGGGACGGTATCTCGGACATGACGTCATCATTTATATGCCGAATTGGATGAGTAAAGAACGTATTAATTTAATGCGTAGCTATGGCGCTCAAGTCCGTCTGGTATCTAAAGAAGAAGGCGGCTTTCTCGGCTCAATTGCGATGACAGAAAAGCTGGCTGAGGAGGGCGGTGTGTTTTTACCGCGTCAGTTTTCCAATGAAGACAATGCGGAGGCACACTATTTAATGACCGGCAATGAAATTGTATGTCAGCTTGCATCGCTTGGTTTGCAGGCGGACGGCGTGGTTGCGGGGGTAGGTACCGGCGGAACCGTTATGGGAATCGGAAGACGGCTGCGCGAAACCAACCCTAATTGTCAAATTTATCCTTTGGAACCACTGAATTCTCCTACGATTTCTACCGGATACAAAGTAGGAAAACATCGTATTCAGGGAATATCGGACGAGTTTGTTCCGGATATTTTAAAAATGTCCGAGGTAAATGATGTGATATCGGTGGATGATACCGATTCGATTATTATGTCGCAAATGCTGGCAAGAGTGCTCGGAATCGGCGTGGGTATTTCTTCGGGAGCAAACTTTATCGGCTGTGTCATGGCACAGGAAAAGCTGGGCGCCGAGAGTATTATTGCGACCGTGTTTGCCGATGACAATAAAAAATATCTTTCCACCGATTATTCGGAAGAACAGACCATGAAAGAACATTATATCTCTCATGATGTGCAGCTTTTGGGAGTGGTTGCACATCGTTAGCTTCAAACGAAAAATATTCCGCGGCAATCAGGACTATCTCCTGATTGCCGCGGAATATTTTA
>CAUHFD010000185.1 GCA_959605275.1 uncultured Eubacteriales bacterium
GGACTGCCGGCTGATTTGGAAAATGCAGCGAAGATAGACGGATGCGGGTTTCTAGGGGCTTATTTCAGAATTGCCTTTCCGGTATCGCGCTCTTCTTCTCTGCTTGCACTGGTATTATCACTTGTGTGGCATTGGAACGATTTTTATGAGCCGGTTATTTATCTAGGCAAACAAAAAAGCTGGCCGTTGCCATCTATGCTTCCCTCCATTTATGAAAAATACCAGCAATCAGCGGCAGAATTGACGCAGAATGCTGATATGGTGATTACCGAGGGTGTTGTAATGGCTGCAACGTTCTTGGTTATTATTCCGGTTCTGATTGCGTATTGCTTTTTACAGAAGCAATTTGTTCAGGGCGTTGAGCGTTCCGGATTGGTAGAATAGCGGAAAGGAGGAAAATAAAATGGCTGCTGTACAACAAAGCAAACTGAAAATTTTGTGGAAACGCGGAAAAACCGGATATGCATTTTTACTTCCGTTTTTGATTATGTTTTTACTATTTACAATTGTTCCGATTATTATTGGATTTGTTCTGAGCTTTACTAATTACAGCGTGTTGGAAACCCCTAAATTTATCGGACTTACTAATTATAAGCAACTCATTTTTGATGATGACATTTTTTTGATTGCTTTAAAAAACACGGTTGTGTTTTCCGTTATCATGGGACCGCTTGGCTTTATTTTATCTTTTTTATTAGCTTGGATCATCAACAACTTAAAATGCAAAGGGTTGTTTGCGTTGGCAGTTTATACACCGTCTATCGCCAGCGGTGTCGCAATGACAACGATTTGGAGCTACTTTTTTTCTCCGGACCGATATGGATTGATTAATAATATACTGATTAACATGGGCATTATTGTGAACCCGATTATTTGGAATCAGGATCCGTCAACTATTATGCCGGTCGTCATTCTTTTATCTATCTGGATGGGAATGGGAACAGGTTTTCTTGCGTTTATGGCAGGACTTCAGAATATCTCCAAAGAACTGTTGGAGGCTGGAAGAATCGATGGAATCGGGCATGTTGTTCAAGAATTATGGTACATCATTATTCCCCAAATGAAACCACAGCTGTTATTCGGGGCAATCATGGCAATTGTCAATTCCTTCGGTGTGTTTGATGTTGCCGTCCAGTTCGCCGGGATGCCGAGTCCAAACTATGCAGCGCACACTATTGTTGCTCATCTGTATGATTATGCGTATGTTCGTTTTCAAATGGGTTATGGTTCGGCTGTGGCAATGGTTCTGTTTGCAATAACCTTTGTTTTGGGAAAAGTAATTATGAAAGTATTGAAATCCGATTAATTTTGGATTATGATTGAAATATAAAATTAACGATTGGCGAATTAGCAACAAATAGGAGATAACGGACATGGCAGAAAAGATAAAGATGAATCGTTCCCCGGTGACACTCAAAGATATATCACAGCGAACCGGATATTCTGTTAATACGATTTCTCACGCTTTAAACGGAAAAAAGGATATTTCGGATAAGACCCGGAAGCTGATTGCTGAAACGGCGGAAGAAATGGGGTACATCCGTAATTCTTTGGCAGGAGGATTGCGCTCGGGTATTACGGGCACCATCGCTGTGATTGTCAGTGACATCTCCAACCCGTTATTTGGGATCATGGTAAAAGAAATGGAAATACTGCTCAGAAAATGGAATGTTAATTTATTTATCATGAATACCAACGAAGACGCCGCAACAGAGGAAAAGGCAATCTTGTCTGCTCTGGGACATAATGTGGATGGATTGATTATATGCCCGACGCAGAAAGATTCGGATATTTTGCATCGTTTGGATATGGAGCATGTGCCGTATGTGCTGCTCGGAAGAAAGCCAAATGGAGAAAGCGCCAGTAATTATGTTGTTTGGGATGACTTTCAAGGAGGATATGAGGCAACAAAATATTTGGTTTCTTTGGGGCATAAACGTATTTTGTGTTTAAGCGGTCCTTCGTACATTTCTTCTGCAAAAGAACGTCTGGCGGGATATCATCAAGCACTGTATGAAGCGGGAATCCCTTTGTGTCCGGGACTGATCCATGAGGTGCAGCCGGTGGGGGAAGATTTAAAAGACATATTGACAGATTCGTTTGCTTTGCCAGACGGATTTACAGCGGTTTTTGCATTTAGTGACATGATTGCGTGGGAAACCATATATCAATTGAATGAGCTTGGAAAAAAAGTTCCCGAAGATATATCGGTGGTAGGCTTTGACGGGATTCAGTCGAAAATGCCGTTTCCTTGTAAGCTAACTACGATTTTAACACCAAAAACCAAGATGGCAACACAGGTAGTAAAGACCTTAATGAATTTGATTTACCAAAAATCCGAAGCCGTGACCCAAACTACAATACCGGTTCAGTTAATTGTCCGTGATACAACACAGGCAAAATAATTAATCAGTTATGATGGCAACAGAGGAATGTTGCCTTAGTAAAATACATTATCGATAATGCACATTAGGAGGAATACATCAATGGAGAAAAAAATCACTTTTGCGTTGTACTTTGGAAATCGGGGATTTTTCCCGGGAGAATTGATTGCAGACGCAAGAAAGGAATTGGCGCAGGCAGTATCGGAGGCGGGATATGACTATATTATGCCGGAAGAAAGCATCGGCCGATATGGCGCGGTGGAAACAATCGAGGAAGGAAAACGATATGCTGCGTTTTTGGATGAAAACCGAGGTAAATATCAGGGTGTTATTTTGTGCCTCCCCAATTTCGGCGACGAAAACGGAGCGATGGCGGCGCTGGAGAATTGCGGCGTTCCGATTCTGGTAGAAGCATATCGGGATGAAGCAGGAAAAATGGATTTTGCGCACAGACGGGATGCGTTATGCGGAAAGATAGCCATGTGCAACGTTTTGCGGCAGCACAAACTGAAATATACGCTTTTTCAGCCATTTACCTGTAACCCTTCCGACCCGGAATTTAGAGAGCATCTGGACAAGTTTGCCGCAGTTTGCCGTGTGGTAAACGGAATGAAGCGGTGTAATATCGGCGCTATCGGCGCAAGAACTACCGCATTTAAGACGGTGCGGTTTGATGAAATTGCTATGCAGAATGTCGGAATCAACATAGAAACCATTGATCTTGCCGAAGTCTTTGCACGGATGGAAACGGTTGAGCAGGAACGGATAGATGCTAAAAAAGCGGATTACCTTGCTATCACTGATTTTGGCAAGTATCCGATGAAAAAATTGGAAACCATTGCACGAATCGGCGTAGTAATTGATGATTTGATTGCTGAATATGATTTGCAGGGTATTGCACTGCGTTGTTGGAATGAATTTGAGACCAAATTCGGTGTTGCTCCCTGTTTGGTGCTTTGCGACCTGAATGAGCGCGGAATTGCGGCATCCTGCGAGCTTGATGTAAACAATACCGTGATGACTCGCGCCATCACATTGGCGGCAGCTCATCCCGCTATGCTGCTTGATGTAAACAACAACTTTGGTCAAGATCCGAACAAGTGCATTTTATTCCACTGTGGTCCGGTTCCGATTTCGATGACCGAAGGAAAGGGTGCTACGATTGAACACCTGATGTTTAAAAAGAGCTTCGGCGAAGGAAGCGGAGTTGGCGTGAACAAAGTAAAAATTGCGGCCGGCCCGGTAACGGTTGCCAGCATGCGGACGGAAAACGGTAAGTTGTGCGGCTTTGTGACAGAAGGAAGGCTGACAGATGATCCGATTGAGGAAGCGTTTTTCGGAAGCGGTATTGTATTTGAGAAAAGCAATATACAAAATATGCTGGAGTATATGGGATATAATGGTTTTCGTCATCACGTCTGTATTACAAAAGGCAATGTGTCCGATGCAGTAAAGGAAGCATTGGAAAAGTATCTTGGATATCAAATCGACCGTATTTAATTTAAAATAATAGACTGGAAAGGAATGTTAGAAATGAACAAATTGGGTATTTTTATGAATTTTTGGGAAAAGAACTGGGCGGCGGATCATGCGAAATATATCCGAAAAGCAGCGGATATCGGTTTTGATATTCTGGAGTTCCAGGCACAGCCGCTTCTGGAAATGGACAAAGAAAAAATGCTGTCCTTAAAGCAACTGGCTGATGAATCCGGAATAGAATTGACTTACAGTCTTGGTTTAGACCCCGCATATGATGTGTCTTCAGCTGATGAGAGCGTTCGCCGTGGCGGAGTTGATTACCTCCAGCGCATTGTGGAAAGAATCGGTCTTATGGGCGGTAAGCTTTTGTCCGGTGTAAGCTATGCAGGCTGGGGCTCTCCGAATTATATCGTGGATGACAAGACTGCTATCGTTGAGCGTAGCAAGAAAAGTATGCGTGATATTGTAAAGACGGCAGAAAATTATGGCGTTACCTATTGCGTGGAAGCCGTCAACCGTTTTGAGGGATGCGTAATCAATACCGCGCAAGAAGCTTTGGATTATGTAAAAGACATTGACAGCCCGAATATTGGCGTTTTGCTGGATACATATCATATGAATATTGAGGAGCGTTCTATCGGAGATGCTATCCGGTTGGTAGGGGATAAGCTTACCAGTTTTCATACAGGAGAAAACAATCGTATGGCTCCGGGACGGGGACATCTGGACTGGGATGAAATTTTCGGTGCATTGGCCGATATTCATTATACAGGTCGTATTGTATCCGAGCCGTTTGTTATGACGGGCGGAGAAGTCGGCAGAGATATCAAGGTGTGGAGAAATCTGGTTGACGATCCATCGGAGAAAGGCATTGATGCCGAAGCGGCATTTTTGCTGAACTTTACAAAAGATATGCTGAACAAACATATGGGAAAGTAAGAAACACAAGAAATTTTGGAGGAAATCAGCATGCTGGAAAAAAGCAGACTTGAGAATGTTATTCCATCCGGAACGGCAGCCGTCAGAATGTTTAAAAACATGGCCAGAATGCATGATTGGCGCTATCATCCCGGAATTGCCGGGACAGAAAAAGCAGAAAATCATGGTTGGCCGGGTGACTGGGAAGGTCGTACTATATTGGCGTTAACTTTGCTGGCACAGGCATTAAAGACCGAACCGGCTTATTTAGATGAAATTGTGAGTTGGGTACAGGATCATTGTAATTCAAAAGGATATCGCGGTGATTTATTAGACATTCATGCAATTAACGAACAGTCTTTGTCCGGCCATGGATGGTTATTACGCGGATTGGTTGAATATTACTATTATAAAAAAGATTCTAAAGTGAAATCGTTTATCCAAACGATTGTTTCAGAGCTGTTTTTACCTTTAAAAGGACATTTTGCAGCATATCCCAGAAATCCGGAAGATCGAGTATATGAGGGGGCGGCTGCAGGAGACCTTGCCGGAATCACAGTATCAGGTTGGCAGGTGTCTAGCGATACCGGGTGTGCCTTTATTTCTCTGGATGGGTTGACACAGGCTTATGAGTTGTTGAAGTGGCCGGAATTGAAAGAACTCATTGATGAAATGATCGGTATTTTCATGACAATCGATTTTCGGGGTATTACCATGCAGACGCATGCTACTTTAACAGCATCACGTGGTGTTATGAGAATGTACCAGATGACAGGGAACCCTGAATATTTGGCTTTTTGCAAGCGTATTTTTGTGCTTTATAAAGCTGACGGCATGACAGAAAATTATGCAAATTACAATTGGTTTTGCCGTCCGTCCTGGACGGAG
>CAUHFD010000186.1 GCA_959605275.1 uncultured Eubacteriales bacterium
CAAAGGTACCCATGCCGATTGCCGGCATTTTGTCCCCTGTGTATAAGGTGCGCTGTGGTACTAATTTCGGATCAATGAATTCTGCCATAATAACTCCTTCTTTCTTAATATAAATTATATTTTTCTCACTTGAACCTGTGTTAACAGTGTCTCTAAGTCCTCTTTCCGGAAATTTCCGGTCTCCATTGTCAGTGCATTGGCAGTAGATACCGCCATTGCCAGCTTAATCGTTTCCTCTATTGGGAGCTTTCGCCGCATTGCCGCAGCAAACCCGGCGATCATACTGTCTCCGCAGCCAACTGTGTTTACTGTCGGAATATCAGGCGTAATTCCTCGAAACACGCCGTCTTTGCAAACGATCAGGGCACCGTCTTTTCCAAGAGAAATCACAACTGTCGCAATCCCGTCGTCATGCAATGTCCTTGCCGCATGAATCAGTTCCTGTTGTGATCTGACTTTGACACCTAAGAGCTGTTCGATTTCATCGGTATTCGGTTTAATCAAACTTGGGCATGCTTTAACTCCATTTGCCAGCAATGCTCCGCTTGTGTCCAGTAACACCTGTTTCCCCTGTTCCTTTGCATATGCAATCAGACGCCCATAAAAATCAGTCGGTACCCCTTTGGGCATACTTCCGGATATGGTGATTATTTCCGAGCAACGCACCTGCTCCTGATACTGTGCAAAAAATTGCTCTGTTTTTGCCTCGCTGACTTCCGCTCCCGGTTCCAGAAGCTCAGTATGCCGCCCTGTAGCAGTTTCCCGTATATTAATGCAGGAACGCGTTTCGGCCTCGATTTCTGTAAAGGCAGTTTCTATACCATCTGCCGTCAAAAGCGATTTCACATATCCGCCGTTAAATCCTCCGATAAAGCCCATGGCAGTAACCTGTTCCCCTAGCCTTGCTGCAACCTTGGAAACATTCAATCCTTTTCCGCCGGCGGTATTATGTACCTCTTTTACTCGCATGACCGTATAATCCGAAAGCCGGTCAACCAGATACAGCTTGTCAACAGAAGGGTTTAAGGTCACGGTCGTTATCATTCCATCCCCTCCTGTTCTTATTCGTTTACCAGCATGATTTTGCCTTTTACTGCACCCGGTGTTTTATAGAGACGAAATGCTTCTGCCGCCTGTGCCATCGGGAATTTTTTAAAGATCAAGCCTTCGTCAAATTTCAACTGGCCTGTCGCAAAAAAGTGAGCAGTCAGTTCCCATTCTTTGCCCGGAAAAGGCGCCGAATAAGACATCCAAGAACCGGTCAACTTGAATTCCTTCCGGTTCATGTTTTCCCACATTTTCGGGGTAAAAGTCAAATCTTTGGTCGGCGTACCGATAAAACAAACATGGGATTTATTTGCCGCCAGCTCAAAGGCCATATACATCGTTGTGGTAACACCCGCTGTTTCAAACACATACTGATATCCTGCCCCGCCGGTTAATTCCAGCGCTTTCTCCATAAATCCGTCTTGTGTGGTGTTGATTGTTTCGTCCGCGCCAAGCCGTTTGGCTAATTCCAACCGTTCCTCGCTGATGTCAAACACTACGACCTTCTTCGCACCAAATATTTTTGTCCACTGCATGGTAAACAAACCGATGGTTCCCCCACCTAGTACCGCAACATATCCGCCGCCCTGATAATCATTCTGATAAACGCCATGCAGCGCAACAGTGGAGGGTTCAAACATTGCCGCCTGTTCATAGGGGATAGACGGGTCGTATTTGATAGCATTCTGTTCCGGCATCACCACATAATCAGCAAAGCTGCCCTGCTGCCGGGAACCGATAAAGCTGTAATGCTTGCAAAGGGAATAGTTGCCGTTCTGACAGTCCTCGCATTCCATGCAGGGAAGCAGCGGAGCGCCCGAAACTCGGTCGCCGACAGCTAATGTAGTCACACCCTCTCCAACTTCCACAACATCACCGGAAAATTCATGTCCCAATACAACCGGATAAAAGTGGGCGCCGTTATGCAGCACCCGAGGCACATCAGATCCACAGATGCCGGTTGCTTTCACTCTGACCTTTACACATCCGGGACGCAGTTCCGGCATTTCATAATCATCATACCGGAGGTCGTCATTCCCATATAATACTGCTGCTTTCATGATAAAACCATTCCTTTCTGCAACTTTGTTTTACTTTTTCATCATCGGTTCCAGCCGACGGTACAATTCCAGATAAGTGCGATAGCCCTGCTCGTATATTGCATACTTTTCCATATCCGGCTGATACTCTTTGGTGACTGATACCGTACTGTTTACCGCTTCTTCAAAATCATGATAAAATCCGACACCAACCCCTGCCAGCAGTGCCGCCCCTAATGTGGTCGCCGCATCAGCAAACGGAACTTTGACCGGTTTTCCGGTCACATCCGCTTTTATCTGCATCCAAAGCTTGGAGTTGGCCGCACCCCCGACTGCAAGAAGTTCTCCCACAGCGGCACCGGCCTGCTCAGCAGTTTCCAGATTATGTCTTAAAGAATATGCAACGCCTTCCAAAGTAGCCCGAATAAAATGTCCTTTGGTTTTGGAGAAGTCCAAACCGTAATAAACGCCTTTGGCGTCCGGATTCCAAATAGGCGAACGTTCTCCCGCCATATACGGCAAGAACACCACACCATCCGAACCGGCTGAAACTTTGCTTGCCAGATCGTCCAATTGTTTGAAATTGCCGTTTCCAAACTCACGGTCAAACCAGCGCAGTGTCCCGCCTCCGCCGACTGTTCCGCCCTGCAGCAACCATTTTTCAGGAACAACATGACAGCCTAGGATCAGCCGGTCATCCGCATGGTATTCCTCCATGCAGATGCTCATACCACCTGCCTGCCCGCCCTGTTCCTGTGTTTCTCCGGCATGTAGTACGCCGGCTCCCAATGCGCCGCATGCCGCATCCAGCCCTCCTGCAACCACCGGTGTACCTTCTGTCAACCCGGTCGCTTGCGCCGCCTGTTTCGTTACTCCTCCCACGATTTGATGACAGGAATACATCTCCGGCAGCAGAGACGGACGGATTCCCATTTCTTGGCAAAGTGCTTTATCCCAATCTTTTTGCCGCATATCAAAACAGTGCCAGCCATAGCCCTGTGATTTATCCTGGGAAATCACTCCCGTCAGCCGATAAACGATAAAACTGTTGGACTGCAAAATTTTGTCAGCTTTTTGATATACCTCCGGCAAATGTTTTTGATACCATAATACCTTCGGCGTGGTGTAAGAGGGCATTAACGGATTTCCGCACACCTGAAAAACAGCTTCTCTCCCAATCTGTTTATCAAGCTCCGCACAGCATTCCTCTGCACGAGTGTCCATCCATATCGGAGTATTGGTCAAGACGTTGCCGCCCTTGTCAATCGCAATCGCCGACCAGCTTTGACCATCTACCCCGATTCCGGCAATTTCATCAGGATGAATTTGATGATCTGAAATCAAAGCCCGAACTGCGGCACAGACTGCTTCCCACCAATCCTCCGGATTTTGCTCTGCCCATCCGGGGTGAGGGTAAAATACCGAATAATCCTTTGTTATCTGCCCGACGATCTTCCCGTTCCTGTCAAACAACGCCGCCTTACAAGACGATGTTCCGATATCAATTCCGAGTAAATATTTTTCCATACGCCCTCCATTCCGTAACGTTTCGGTTTTTTGATGAACTGATTTCCCTCCGAAACATTGAAAATCAGCTTATTTCCTGCATATCTTTACCGATTGTCCTATCATCATTTCTGTTTGTAAGCGAATACTCTCAAACGGTCTGTCGGCTTCGTTCAGCCTTGCTAAAATTAATCGTGCCGCTTGCTCTCCGATCTCCGCGGTCGGCTGAGTCACAATCGTCAACGTTGGTTTTACCGCATGTGCAAAATCCTGATTGTCAAATCCGATCAGCGATATGTCCTGGGGAATCTGCTTGCCCGATTGATTTAAGGCAATCACCGCGCCAACCGTCATTTCGTAATTTGAAACAAACATTGCTGTCAGCTCCTGTTGCTTCAGCAATGCTGTAGCCCCTTGTCTGCCGCCTTCCATCGTATAATGTCCGCAAACGATCCATTCCTCCTTTGGAATAATCCCGTTCTCCATTAAAGCCAAACGATATCCCAACAGTCGCTCCTCGGCAGTGAACATCTCATGCGGTCCGGCAAGCATCCCTATATTCTGATGACCTGCATGGATCAACTCCGATACTGCTCGCTTTGCTGCATTCGTATTATCCACAACAACCGTATCACACTCCAGTCCATTGATGATACGATCCACCAGTACAACCGGCTTTCCTTTTTTTAACACCGGCAACAGATGAGAACCATCCGGCGTCACCGGAATATTGATGATACCATCTACCATTTTGCGAAGCAAAAACTCTACAGCTTCTGACTCCAATGCAGAATTTGTCCGGCAGTCACAAACAATCGTGGCATATCCATGACAGCGAAGAACATCTTCAATCACTGTAATGATTGCCGTACAGAAAATATTACTCAATTCCGGAATAATAATCCCTATTGTTTTTGTCCGTTTGGTTTTTAGTCCGCGTGCAACTTCATTGACTTCAAAGTGCAGTTCTTCAATAGCCTGTTCAATTGCCAGTTTGTTTTTTTCCCGCACATTTCCACCGTTAAAATAAGAAGATATCGTTGCCAGTCCCAAGCCTGTTTTTTGTGCAATATCCTTCATGGTTGCCGCCAATTGAATGCACTCCTTTAAAAGGTCACCTTATGCCTTCCCGTTACAACCGCATACCAAAATGCGGTTTTTTACGAGTTCTTTTACCCGTTCCATTCCTGCTTTTCCAAGCGGCTTTGGATCGAAGGTTCCCGGCTTTTCCTTTAATAAATCTTTTATTCCATTCGTATATGCAACCCGCAATTCTGTCGCAAAATTGACTTTGCAAATACCTCGTTGTATACATTCTACAACATCCGCATCAGAAAGTCCAGAGGCACCATGTAAAACCAGCGGAATTTCTACTACCTCCCGAATTTCAGACAAACGTTCTTTATCCAACTTCGGGGTGCCCGCATAAAATCCATGTGCCGTTCCGATTGCAACCGCAAGTGATGAAATTCCTGTTTTATGTACAAATTCTTTTGCTTGTGCCGGATCGGTATTGGAATCTTGTTCACACTCCAAATCGTCTTCCTTGCCTCCGACCCTGCCTAGTTCAGCTTCTACCGGGATCCGGTTTGGAACTGCTGCATCCACTACCCGCTTGGTAAGCGCAATATTATCTGCAAAACTCAGTTGGGAACCATCTATCATAATAGAGGTATATCCGACACGAAGTGCCTGCATTGCCAAATCAAAGCTGTTGCCATGATCTAAGTGTAACGTTACGGGTACAGACGCTTTTTTTGCAGCAGCGCTGACATTCGCAAAAAACATGTCCAAACCCGCATATTTAACGGTAGAAGGGGTAGTTTGAAGCATGACCGGTGCTCTCAGTTCCTCTGCGGCAGCAATTACCGCCATCACCATTTCCATATTTTCCACATTAAACGCACCGACAGCATATCGCCCTCGCTGCGCATTCAACAACATTTGTTCAGAGCTCACCAGAGGCATTTCTATTTCTCCTTTCTTTACCGAAACGTTTCGGATTTTAATGCCAGTATAACAT
>CAUHFD010000187.1 GCA_959605275.1 uncultured Eubacteriales bacterium
CCTACTCGAATCACATTATCATCATATTCCAGTATTCCTTTACAGCCTTCCAAAACAATTTCCCGATTACCCAAAACCTGCATTTGTGCCAAATTATATAACGATTCCAAAGGCATATCAACGGCATCAGATAACTTTTCCCGAAAAGATTTACTGCGAACAGGACAAGCTGCGGGAGCCGGAGCCGTTTTTCTGCTTTTTCTCATCAAAATCACCATTCTTTTTAAAGTTTGTTTGTTCCTGTTATCCTGTCAAAAAAGAACAAATACAGCATGAAAAGCTATTTGTCATTCCTTTGTGAGGTTTGTTTTGTGTCCGATATACTTGGACAAAAAGAAACAAACGGAGCATATTTCAATCATTTCTCTGCTTATTACAAATATATTAAAAATCCGGTTTGCATATACATAGAATACGCAAATAATAACGGAAGAGTGGTATAATCATATGATGATAAAAACAAAGGCTGTGCGAATCATTCCGGGATTACTCGCCTGTTTTGCCGTTGTAATGGCGATTGGATTCTCAAAATCACTTGCCAAAGGATGCCTGTACGGTATACAGATTTGTCTGAACAGTTTAATTCCGTCTTTATTTTTTTTCATGGCGCTGTCATCTTTTCTGATGCAGAGCGGGATCGGTCATAAAATGTTTTATCCGTTATGTCATCCGCTGTCAAAAATGTTTCACATTGAAAAAAAGTACATTCCGATTTTTTGTTTCAGCTTGCTGGGCGGATACCCCATCGGTCCTAAGCTGATTGCCGACGCAATCTGCAAAAAAGAAATGGATTCAAAAACAGGGACCAGAATGCTTGCCTTTTGCGTCAATTGCGGTCCTGCTTTTTTGATTTCGGCAGTTTCTGTTCCGATATTTCATAATTATCGCATCGGACTGATTGTTTATCTGTCTCAAATTTTATCCGCTTTTTGCATCGGCTGCCTGCTTGGCAGAAAAAAAACATCATCGCCATTATCGAACATTTCTACACAAAATCAGCAATATGATCATCAGTCTTTTAGCAATGAATTTGTTACCGCAGTACAAACCTCGGTCAAATCTATGGCTCTCATTTGCGCTTTTGTAGTTGTTTTTACCGGAATTTCACAAATTTTAAAAGATACCGGGATTATTAATGCGATATCCTCTGTACTGCAATATGTAATGACCAAAGAATCCGCGAACTGCTTAGTAGTCGGTTTACTGGAAGTAACCAGTGGCTGCGCAGGGCTGTCCGGATCTCCCTCTATGCCGCTTTTTATTCTATTTACCGGCTTCGGAGGAATCTGCGTTCATATACAAACCAAAGCGATTCTGAATAAAGCCGCTGTCAAAATGAATTTGTTTTATTTGTTACGCCCGGTTTATATCCTGTTAAGTTATATTTTCAGCATGTTTTTTATCCGGTTATGCGGCGGAGAGACCGCAGTTTTTCAGGCGCAGGATCAGATTATCCGTAAAAATTATACTGCTTCTCCCATTTCTTCTGTTTTATTGGTCATTTTATCAATTGTCCTCTTGTTATCTAATCAAAAATCTGATACAATAGAAACAAATCAACAGTTATCCGGAAAGGAATGAATCGGAACGATGAAACGCAAATTTTTCGGCAGTAAAATTGAGCCTGCTTGTGAATACTGTGAATTCGGAAAGCAAACGAAAGACGGACAAACTGTTTTGTGTAAACATAACGGCGCTGTGGCTCCCTTTTTCAGCTGTAAAAAATTTGTTTATGCGCCGCTGAAAAGAAAGCCAGGTAAAGTGCGTGTGTTACAAAAATTTGAAAAATCGGATTTTACTTTGTAATTCAGCTCTTTACAGATCAATAAAAAGATAATGATTAAAATATGACGTGCGGTATGCCTGTATTGAGGTATGCTGCACGTTTGTTATTTAAAATAATGATGTTCATAAAATAACAGTTGTATATTGTCGAAATAACTGATAAAATATATCATAGTATGTTTACTGCAAATATCGTCAGAAAGGTGGGATAAAGAGCATAGTGTTTTGTGTTTTTCTATGCTCTAGATATGTACAAACATCTCATTGATTTAAATGACTTTTCTCGGGCGGAATGGGAGGAAATTATATCCTGCGCCGTGGAAATTGAAAAGCATCCCGAAAAATACAGTCATGCGTGTGACGGAAAAATTCTCGCCACCTTATTTTATGAGCCGTCTACCAGAACACAGATGTCCTTTCAAACAGCGATGCTGCGGTTGGGCGGCAGAATTATCGGATTTGACAATCCAAACAATTCCTCTGTTTCTAAAGGAGAAAGCGTAAAAGATACCGCAAAGATTGTCAGCGGATATGCCGATATCATCGCTATGAGAAGTCCGCAGGAAGGTGCTGCATACGCGGCTTCTCTCTATACTGACTGTCCCATTATCAATGCGGGCGACGGAGGTCATCTTCATCCCACTCAGACACTGACCGACCTGCTTACCCTAACACAGGAAGTCGGCAGATTAGACAATCTAACCATTGGATTATGCGGCGATTTAAAAAATGGGAGAACCGTTCATTCTTTGATCAAAGCGCTCTCCTGTTTTGACAACAACCGTTTTATTTTAATTTCAACAAAAGAATTGGCAATACCTCCCTATATCAAAAGTTTTATGGATGCTTATAATTGCCAATATACGGAAGTCTTTTCGCTAAAAGAAGTCATTCCCCAACTGGATGTGCTTTATATGACGCGTATTCAGAAAGAGCGTTTTTCTTCCGAGGAAGAATATCAGTCCCAGAAAAATGTATATGTTCTGGATAGGGAAAAATTAATTGATGCCAAGAAAACACTGCGTATTCTTCATCCTCTGCCCCGTGTAGATGAAATCACCGACGAGGTGGATTCAGACGAGCGCGCGGTATACTTTAAGCAGGCTGTACATGGAATGTATGTCAGAATGTCGTTAATTATTTATTGCTTAAATCACAGCGCGAAAGAACAAAAAAGTTCAGCTGTGGTTATGAACGAAACTTGTACCAATCCCAAGTGCATTACTCAAACTGAGAAATATCTTCCCAAATTGTTTGAAAAAAACGGAGATATGATTTCCTGCCATTATTGCAGCCAACGGAAACTAATTTAACATAAAACAAGAAAAACCGGTAAATAATAGCTTTGATAGCTGTTGTTTGCCGGTTTTTAATCTGCTGTAACGATATCATCTCAGTAATTTGAAAGGAATGATTTGAAACGTGGAAATTTTAGAGCTCACAAAGCAAAATTTTAACGATTATGTTTCCAATTCCAATAAACCCGTAATGATCGATTTTTGGGCAAGCTGGTGCGGTCCTTGCCGTATGCTTGCGCCCATATATGAGGAAATTGCCAAAGAATTAAAGGATGAGGCAATGTTTGCCAAGCTAAACGTAGATGAAAATGCAGAAATTGCCGGTCAATATCATGTCGTCAGTATCCCGACTATTATTGTTTTTAAAAAAGGACAAGTCACTGCCAGACGCACTGGTACAATGAGCAAAGAAGATATTCTTAATTTATTGGAACAATAGTGTTTTAAACAGAATACGAAGTATAATTGTTGATCTTTTTTCGAATAATAAGCATGTAACAGCATAACGCTGTTGCACTCCGATAAAGTAAAATGTCCGTTTTCTTTTATCGGGGAGTTTAAGTGATATTATAGAAAGTATGGTGAACAATATGACTGATTTAAATTGCGGAGTAATTCACTGTTCCAGCAACCGGGAAGGCTGCTGCTGCCGTCCTGAAATTAAAGTAACTGGGCACGATGCCTGTGAATGCAATGAAACTTGCTGCAGTTCTTTTGAAAAAATCCAATCAAGCGCTTCCAACGCAATGGATTACAGTAATACCAATCCCGTATCTCATGTAAAATGTGAAGTCAAAACTTGTATTCATTACAAAGATGATGAATGTCAAGCAGATTCCATTACGGTACAGGGAGCCGGCGCATGCTGCAAAAAAGATACAGAATGTGAAACATTCAAACGCAAATAAGAAAACAACAATCCGTCGGAAATGCCGACGGATTGTTGAGCGTGTCGATAAAGTCGACAACGCTCTCGAAGGACAAACGCAATCGCCGCGGTAAAACCCTTGCTCTTGCGTTGCGCCTTGCTTGCAAGGCGATCCCCCATGATGCCCCTTTTCAGCGAAAACCAGCTCCGCAAACGGCTTTGCCGTTGCTTACCGCTGATTTTCTTTCAAAGAGTCACTGCGGCGGCGCATGTCCGCCTGCGTGACACGATTTAAAAAAGGGCTATAATTTATAGTTTTTCGAAAGACTGAACAATCCGTCGGCAATGCCGACGGATTGTTCCATTTTATGCTTCTTCTTTTTATGCTTCTTCTTTTTTTATTTTAAAAATCAACCTCAAAATACCTGCCAGCAATTTCGGACTTTTAAAAACAACAACTTTCATAACCCTCTTCCTTTCCCCGCAATGGTTCTTTTACTTGAAAAAAAACAGCATTGACACGCCTAACCCGATTAAAACTACGGCAGACAAGAAAAGTAAAAATTGTGCAGAACAAAACATAGATAAAAAAATGATACAACCTAATCCGATTGCAATCATACAGGGCGGTCTTCTGGGATTTCTCCCATTTCCGCAATTTTTCATCAATGTACTCACCTGCCAACGCTCAATTTCTGTTTTGATATTTCATTATACTCTAAACGCAGAAATAGTGTGACAGAGTTTTTTTATTATTTTTCGATAATAACGATTAAATCACCGTTTTTTACGGTGATACTGCTGTTTTTTTGCAAAAACTCATTGCTGACTCCGAGAGCATAATCGTTGCTGATAACCGCATCTGACAAAGGATACTTTAACCCCTCCAAAGTAACTCCGGTGGATTTCTCAGAGAATGAAATAACAGAAAGTTTCCCTTTTCGTGAAGCATCAAAACACAATGTAGCATTACTGACTGCATAAACTTCACTGTTCTCATCCTGCAAAACAGCCGGAATATTCCGCTTGGCAAGGTAAATTAAAATCTGCATATTTGCCAAAGTATGCCCTAAACTCCCGCCCAGGCAACCGTAAAAAACAAATCTCTTGCAGCCTAAAGACAACCCCTTCTTTACCGCAATAAAAGTATCGGTATCATCTTTTTCCGGCTGATAGCACTCTTTTTTGATGTCTTCCGGAATAGTTTCCTGAAGGGAATCCATGTCTCCGATAAAAAGATGCGGTTTAATGCCCAATCTTTTCAGATGCCGCCATCCGCCGTCTGCGGATATTACAAAATCCTCCGCTGATATCGGTTGTATAAAAGAATAATCCGAAATTTCGGCATTTCCGAATATGATACAACTTTTCATATGCATTTTCAATTCCGTTACTTTGTATTTTTAGAGGAATACTCCCATTCTTTTAGCTTTTTGGCATCTTCATACATGCTGACATAACTTTCATGCCGGCTTTTTTGAATTTTCCCCTCCCGGACTGCTTCCAGCACGGCGCATCCCTTTTCGGCAGTATGAGAACATCCATGAAACTGACATTTTCCGAGATAAGGTTCAAATTCACGGAAACAATACTGTAAATCGTCTTTCAGAATAATTTCATACCGATCCATATCCATAGCGGAAAAACCCGGTGTATCTGC
>CAUHFD010000188.1 GCA_959605275.1 uncultured Eubacteriales bacterium
GCTTGTCGATATGCTCAATCATGCAAAGATCTTTGAGGACGAAAAGGGAACCCACATTCTGAATGCCAAAGATCTTTGCATGATTGAGCATATCGACAAGCTGGTCAAAGCAGGTGTCACCAGCCTGAAAATTGAGGGGCGGGCAAAATCATCTTATTATGTTTCGGTGGTAACTAACGCCTATCGCTGTGCGGTAGACAGTTTTATGAAGGATCCCGACCATTACTGCCCTGAGCAGTGGATTCTGGACGAGGTCACCAAAGTCAGCCACCGCCAATATTCCACCGGATTTTTCTTCGGTCCGCCCGAAAACGGACAGTATTATCTCAACGGCGGATATCTGCGTAATTATGATGTGGTCGCAACCGCCGAATCCTATCAGGACGGTCTGTTGACCGTCACACAAAAAAACAAATTTGCAGTCGGCGATCTGTTAGAGGTGCTTGAGCCCTCCAAGCCGCCCTTTTCCTTAAAGGTAGAAGCAATCTATGAGGATACCGGCGAAGCAGTCGAAGCCGCCTGTCACCCGCTGATGCAGGTGAAGATCCCCTGTCCGCAGGGAGTCGTCCGAGGTAGTATTCTGCGGCGTCAACAAGCCGACTGATTGATATCGGTGTCAAAAATCCGACACCTTCCCAAAAACAAAGGAGGAACCTCATGAACATTAAGATACCCGAATACGCACTGCGTGCTGTCCGTGTGCTGGAAAGCGCCGGATTTTCCGCCTATTTTGTCGGCGGCTGTGTCCGGGACAGTCTGCTCGGAAACCCACCGGCAGATTGGGATATTGCCACCAATGCGCTTCCGGAGCAGGTCAAAGCAGCGTTTCGTGGGTACACTGTCGTGGATACCGGTTTAAAACACGGCACCGTAACAGTCGTGTCCGACTATCATAACCTGGAAATAACCACCTACCGAATCGACGGTGATTATTCGGATTCCCGCCATCCCGACAGCGTGATCTTTACCGCTGATCTGCACGAAGATTTAAAACGCCGGGATTTTACCGTCAATGCAATGGCGTATCATCCCGAGCAGGGCTTGGTAGACGACTGGGGCGGTAAACGGGATTTAAAAGAGAAAGTACTCCGCTGTGTGGGCGATCCGGAACAGCGGTTCAAGGAGGATGCTCTTCGGATTCTCCGCGCACTGCGGTTTGCGGCGGTTTTGGGCTTCTCGATTGACCCTAAAACCGAAACAGTCCTGCGGCAAAAGCGCGGACTGCTGTCCAATATTTCAGGCGAGCGTATCCGAGAAGAACTGGTGAAACTGCTCTGCGGCAAAAATGTGCAGCCGGTTCTGCTTACCTATCGCAGTATTCTGGGAGAAGTGCTGCCCGAAATTCGCCCTGCCTTTGATTTTGATCAAAAAAACCCGCATCACTATCTGACCGTCTGGGAGCACACCGTTCAGGCAATTGCCAACAGTATCCCGTCGATACGGGTGCGGCTTGCATTGCTGTTTCATGATTTAGGGAAACCTGCCTCTTTTAGTCTGGATGAAAAAGGAATCGGGCATTTCTACGGACACCCCGAATTGAGCGAACAGGCTGCCCGGGAGATCATGCACCGGCTGCGTTTTGACAATGCGACCGTCAGCCGCGTGACTGCGCTTGTTCGTTATCATGACTGCGACATTGCTCCCCAAAGCAAATCGGTCAAACGCTGGCTCAACCGATTGGGAGAAGAAGGCTTCCGGGAACTGTTAGCCGTCAAAGCCGCCGACCGCAGCGCGACCACTCATAAATACGAAAACCTATCGGTACTGCAATTGATTGAAAACATTCTTGACGAAGTACTCGCACAAAATCAGTGTTTTACAAGAGAACAGCTTAAAATTAACGGCAGTGACTTAATGGATCTCGGCATCCCCCAAGGCAAAGAGATCGGCAGAATTTTGGACGAATTGCTTGCCCTTGTGATTGACGAAAAGCTGCCGAATCAACCGGCTTTGCTGAAAAAACGCGCTGACGCACTGTGGCGGAGATAACTGACTGCATTGCCATCGCAAAAGGAGATTGATCCATGACCATTGCCGGAATTATTGCTGAATACAATCCGTTTCATAACGGACATCTTTATCAAATCGAGCAAACCAAAAGAGCAGGAGCTACCCACATCGTTGCCGTCATGAGCGGCAGCTTTGTGCAGCGGGGCGAGCCTGCTCTTTTTTCTAAATGGGAGCGTGCCGCCGCCGCCCTCAAAAGCGGCGTCGACCTGGTTTTGGAGCTGCCTGTTTCCTATGCGATGAGCTCAGCGGAACGCTTCGGCTTCGGCGGCGTGTTTCTGCTGCACGCGCTCGGCTGTGTCAATATGCTTTCCTTCGGCAGTGAAAGCGGCGATTTAGCCAAGCTGCAAGCTGCCGCCGATCTCTGCCTGAATCTCCATCAAAACTCCGATTTCTCGGCATTGCTCAAAAGCGGCTGTTCCTATCCCACCGCAAGAACCCGGGCAGTTGCAAAACTTGGAGGAGAACAAACCGCCTCCTTGCTTTCTTCCCCCAACAATACGCTGGGCATTGCCTATCTGAATGCGCTCACCAAATTAAAATCCGATATTCGTCCTTTTACCGTTTCCCGTGTCGGAACGGCGCACGATGCCGAGGAAACGTCCGGCAATTACGCAAGCGCAAGCCTGCTGCGGCAAAAGCTGGGAGCGGGAGAATCCATTGCCCCCTTTGTACCGCAGGCGGCTGCGGACTGCCTCACCGGAAAACCGACCGCTGATCCGAACAAGCTGGAAACTGCGTTGCTTTGGCAGCTCCGCCGGATGACCGCCGAAGATTATGCCGCATTGCCCGATGTGACCGAGGGGCTGCAGCATCGGCTTTACCGCGCCGCCCAATCCGCCGAATCCCTTTCCGATTTTTTAGACCGCGTCAAAACCAAGCGTTATACCCACGCCCGCCTGCGTAGAATTGCCTGGAGCGCCGCTTTGGGATTACGGCAAACCGATTATCGTCTGCCGATCCCTTACTTAAGGGTGCTCGGGTTTAACCCGCGCGGCAGGGAAATTCTCGCTCTGGCAGGACAAACTGCCGTTCTGCCGATTGTCTCTTCGTTTCGGGAGATTGAGAAAATTTCACCCCGCTTCGCGGCTTTGGAAAAAGGAGCAACCGATTTGTGGAATTTGGCAGTTTCCCCGCCGCTGCCCTGCGGCGCCGATTATACCCGCAAAATTGTTCTGACGAAATCTTAAGACAGAAAGGATACCGGACCGCTTATGACCAGACAGGATACCATGCAGGAAATCATAGACGAAATGAATCGCTATGCCAAAGCTTTTGCAGAGCAAAGCGGCGCGATAACCTGCGAAACTTTTTCCGTTTTCAAAAAAGGCAATCAGGCAGAAAATATCAAACAGCATTTTGCCGAGCTTGTCTATCCCGCCGGATATGTGCTGTTGTTCCAATATACCGCTCACGGATTGGCGGGAGTAGTCAACAGCATTCTGCAATGCTATCTGATGCCCGACTATTCTCCGGCTCTGCCCTATCCGCTTTCCCACATTGCCGGGTTTCTGGAAGCAGACACCCCGCTGCTGCTCACCATCCCGATGATATCCGATGCCAAAACCATGCAGGATTCTTTTGCGCAATTGGCTGAGGTAATCATCGGCATGCAGCCCAAAATAGAAGCGCTTGTCTCAGACTCTGATAGCTGTGCAGCTGTCCGCCTCAGCTTTTTAGAACACGTCTTTGCGGAAACCAAAAAGCAGATCACCGTACTCAATGACGAAGCCCTCTGGACATTGGAGCTTTTTTACACCCTGCTGACCAGCCATATGACAAGCGATCCCTATTTGCGGTACATGTACGGTAACACCGACAAGGCGCTCGTCAAACTGGAACGGCTGAAATATAAGAGCAATTACGAACAGAGGCTGATTCGGCTGCTGCAAAAGGAGGCTCCCGTTCGACCGGCAGTTCCCCTCTCGGTACAGGAAAATATCCGTGCCAAATACAGCAAAAACGGAAATCCGAAAAGTGCCGGCAAAGAATTTTGGGCGCTTTTTCTCTCCTGGATTATCTGGACAGTCATCTGGATTCCTTTTTTCATCGGCATTTTCTTTCTGTTTTATTTGGTGGAAAGCCGTAACGCCGAACTGGTATTGGGACCGATGGCGCAGCTTCCCTTCGTATTCCTGCCCTCCTTTCTGATGGGTATTTGCTCCAGCTATTATTCCCGCCATTTCGTTTACCGCCTGTTGTTTAAAAAATCCTATGAAAAGCAGCGAAGGCTCGACCATATTGAAAACGGTCCCGGCAGTGACCGCCTGATGAAAGTGTTTTCCACGCTGCTGTTGATCTGCGGGATGTTCTTTACCTTGCTGATGGTAAAATGGAATGTCAAACTGCTGCCAAACGGAATCGTCGACAACTCCGCTTTTTTCTCCTTAAAAGAGACTTACTATCGGTATGAGGAAGTGGATAAAGTCTATTATAAGCCGAACCGCATCATTGACGGCGAGCCGGTTGATTTTTCCTCCTATGTTGTCGCCCTGAAAAACGGAGAACAAATCGACCTTTATGATTTCGCGCTGGAGGAAAAAGACTATGACGAATTTTTAGCCCTGATCCGGCAAAAGGGTGTTCCGGTAGAAAAACAGCCCTGATATTTCGGATTGTTTTTGGAACACTAACAATAACTTTCCGGCAAAAGCCGGACACTTTTCAAAATACAGAAAGGGAAATCCATGAGTGACAGTATTGATAAAAAAATCCGAACTGCCGCAGCGCGCGCCGGGAAAAACGGCTTTTCCAGACGGGAACTGCTGACAAAATCACGGCTTTCGGCAAAAGAGCAAAAAAGTTTTTCCGCCGCACTCAAACGGCTGGAAGAATCAGGAGAAATCCTTCGCAACCAAAACCGCTATTTCTCGGCAAAAAAGCTGGGACTCCATACCGCAGTTATCTCAAGGCTGAACAAAACGTTCGGCTTTGCAGTACAGCAGAGCAACGACCAAGAGGTTTTTATTCCCGGCAAGTTTCTTCGGGGCGCACTCCCCGGGGATACGGTACAACTGCGCTATATCCCCTCCCGCAGAGAAGAGGGCGGGCTGGAGGGAGAGGTCGTCCGGATTATCGAACAAGGCAGCGGCGAATTTTCGGGTGTGCTGATGATGGATGAAGGGCGGCTCGCCGTTTTGCCGGATTCTTTTGCCCGATTCCCCATTCCGGTTATCAAAGGCAGAACAAACGGCTGCAATATCGGGGATAAAGTAACGGCGCAGGTCATTTTGCGGGGACTGCGGCACGCCGACCACCGTTGCCTTATTCTGGAAGGATTCGGGGCCAGCAGCAGTGCCGCCGCCTGTGCCGCGGCTGTACTGAGAATCAATGGCATTCCGAAAGAATTTCCGGAAGCCGCCTTGGAGCAGGCGGAATTTCTCACAACGCGGGGAATCCAGCCAAGCGACCTGACCAACCGATTGGATCTTCGCAGCGAGTTGATTTTTACGATTGACTCTGCCGATTCAAAGGATTTGGACGATGCCGTTTCGCTCATCAAGCTGGGAGACAGCTATCAACTGGGCGTACACATCGCCGATGTTTCCCGTTATGTAGCCAAAGG
>CAUHFD010000189.1 GCA_959605275.1 uncultured Eubacteriales bacterium
GGGAGAGGGGAAAGTCCCCTCTCCCAGAGCGTTGTCGACTTTATCGACACGCTCATTAATTAATATTCTAATTTTATATTATGAGAGTACAATAACATTAACAGCGACAAAAGAGGATTGAGCTTTGTGATTATGCAAGCTCAATCCTCTTAATTTTTTGTGGCTCTTTGTAAATAGGTCCTTGGTCAATAGTTAGGGTAGGGCTCTTTAATAGAATTGGAGCGCGGGGTGGGCAATCAGCTCGCCTCTCATATTTTATTTTGAAAAATGTGGAGAATGCGGTTGCGAAATCGATTAAAGTTTCAATATCCATAATATTACGCTTAAGCACTTTAATCTTGTTATTGCATCCTTCCGTAAAGCCATTGGTATTGATATTGAACCAGCTTGTGCAAAAAGGAATCAATTATTTCAAAATCTTATACTGGACAGTACGCAGAAAATGAGTGTTTAAACCTTTCTCGCTTAGAGAAAATTTCTTTTATCCACTTTGTTTACTGCATTTAATTACAAAAGCGTCAACTTGATAAAGACTTGGAACGAGAAAAAATTCCGCTGTAAAGTATTGGCATCACGGCAAAGCATCAGATGGAACTTCCAAGATGAAATCGCTGTTTGTTTTCCGATGCTTTACGTTGCCGGAGAAACGGATACAATTGTATAGTTGAATTCGGAAACAGCACTGTTGATTGTGATATTATTCGGAGCAGCAACAGCGATAGCTTTGAGTATGCATGAGGAGGAGATCTCAATATCCTGTCCGTCCCATGCGGTTCCGACGGAAGCAGAGGGCTGTGTGCCGTCGGTGGTATAGTAAACGGTGGTTGTGTAGCCGTAAACGTTGTTAAAACGGACACGGATCGATTGGCTGTAGCTGCCGCTTTCTACCGTGGCAGTTGGAGCAGAAACAGTGTTCCAATTTAAATAGAACTTTAATGCTTTGGAAGAACTCTTTTCTTTTATGACGGTGCCGTCCAAAACAAAAGCCTGGCAGTAGATTGTATAGTCAGCACTGCCGTTATTCGGCAATTCGATATAATCACCGGAATGATACTGCGTAGATTTGCCGTTGTTCGGGTCGATACCGCTGGAAGTGTTATAATAAATAACCGTATTGGGTGAGTAGACCGAGGTGTCGATTTGAATACGAATGGGGCCTTCATATCTGACACTGCTGTTGCCGATTACGCTGTAAGGAGCAAGAACAGTCGGATCGCTGAGACCGTCAACTTCATATCTGGCGGTTGTGATGGGGCTCACCACGTTCCCATAGACAGCAATACACTTCAAAGTGGTATCACGGTCAATATATAGCGGTGATATGCCATCCCAGGCTTCGCTTTGGATAGTCGGAGATGTTTTCCCATCGGTGGTGTAGCGAAATACCGTACCGACAGGATAACTATTATAATTGGTGAGTACAGGAAGAAGATAGTTTTTGGCTTTACTTCCTGTCAATCCCGGCGCAGGAAGCTCGGTCACGGTAGTTTCTTCTATAATATAGTTATAGGTCACGATGCTGCTTTTTTGCTGATCATTGGTACGAACAGTAATTAGCTTTAATGTTACTGCGCCTGCTTCGGACAGAATAAGTGTACTGTCAGTCAGCGTGACAGCGTTTGCGTTTTCAGCCGGATCGGGTGACGTGCCGTCCAATGTATAATAGATCATACAATTCTCTGAGTCAGTACAGGAAACCATTAATCTGACATTCTGCGGATAGGTGCCGGATGCTTTATCAACTGTCGGAGCAGCTACGGAAGGCACAGTGAGAGTATAATTGGTGCGTGAAATTTCACTGCTCAAATTATTTGTCGCTGCCACGGCAGAAAAAGTTGTATTTCCGGTGCCGGATAAGATGATAGCATTTCCGTCCCACAAAATGCCGTTTAATGCAGACGGATCACTTCCATCAGTTGTGTAGTAGATATTCACTTCACTGCTGTATTCATTGGTAAAGGTGACGGATAACGGTGCGCTATAAGTGCCGCTTGATACCGACGGTATTGGCATAGGAATTTCGGATATAATGGTATATGCATAGGAGACGACTTCGCTTATTTCTTCGCTGGATACGAAGATTGCTTTTAACACACAGGACTCTGTGATGCTGATCTCATCGCCATCCCACAGAATGCCATTTGATACGGTGGGGGATGTACTGTCGGTAGTATAGTATACAGAAGTGTTTGTCGGTACATTAGTAAATGTTATACCGATTGCGGAATAGTAAGTGCCTGCAGCTTTTGATACGGCGGGGGTAGCGCTTGCATGTCTTCCAATCTGATCAAACGGAATCTCGGCAAACCCGTTAGGAAGTTCAGATGAGTTGTAGTTGATTATCAACTGACCGTTTTCTATTCTAACGGCATTTTCAGAAACAGATGAATTGTTCCCGGTAATTTCTTGATAATAGCTGAACGTTTTATTTCCTGTGTTTCCGGGGGTGAAGTAGTCGCTGTCGATCATCCACCAACTATTCGTTTCGCGCTTATCGGCAGAATCACCATAAATCCAGCCGCCTTGACCGATATTGTTTGAAAAGGTATTTCCCTCGGGATAACACCAGTGAAGCGGTTTGCTGCGGTTACCGGATTCATAAAGTGCTGAGAAGGTATTAGGAATAGCGGCGCACTCAGGATAAGCCGCGGTCCAAATTTCTGATTGATAGTTTACAGCATTCAGCTTTTCAATCAAATTCCAGGAATTACCGGCAGTTGCGCAGGGCTGGTCACCCGCACCGACCTTGTTAGTCCACAGACCGCGCCAATGGTTGATAATAATGTTGTTTTCAACTTTATTGTCACGCCCGCCTGCTAAAAGGATACCTGCACTTGTTCCGTTTACCATAACATTTCCAATAACCTCAGCACTGCTGAAACAGTCATCCAGATAAATGGAAATCGCGCCGGGAGCACGTCCTGCGTTTTGCTTTTGAGGCAGTTTAGGGATAATGTCATGAATGTAGTTGTATTTGATTTTATTGCCGCGGAATCCCCAATTGCGTGCGGCATAAATAGCACCGGAATCCGAAGAAAAAAGACAAACATTATAAATTTCGTTATATGAAATGGTGTTTTCGTTGCCGCCAAAGTAGATGCCGAAGTGCGGGGCATCGTGGATTTCATTATTGATAATCGTATGTCCGCAACTGGTAGCACTTACCATGGAAATCCCGGCATTTCCGCAAAATCTGATTTTAGCGTAATCATGAATATTGCAGTTCGTGATCAGATTTCCTGACTTGATAAGGGCAGTACGATTTCCGCCGTCCAGTTGAATACCGACATATCCGACATTACGGATTTCGCAGCTATCCAGTACAATATTGCTTCCAAAAGCATGAACACCGTCTACCTTACCATTTTGGAAGGTACATCCGGTGAAGGAAATATCGTGACATTCTCCCAAAGAGGCACTTTCTTGTTCCATATGAATGATAGCACTTTTCCCGCCGTTAAAAGTGATACCGTCAAAATTTAAATAGGATGCAGATTTGAACTGCAAAGTATAATCATAATTCCAGGGAGTAACAGAAAGCTCCGTTGAAGCAATGTTTTTATCCGGGATGAAATAGACAGAGTGTTCAGAACCGCCTTCAAAGAAGAATTCACCGGGGAGGGTCAGCTCTGATATGGCATTGAGGACGCAATAGGGCTGTTCTGCTTTTGGGTCTTCGTTATTACGAATCGTGATTTTACTGCCGGAGATTGATGAAATGCCTCTTGTTTTATCTTCATTGTCATTGTTGAAGAAACTATGAACATAAACTTCAGGGCTTTGTGCCCATTTTTGGAGGCGGGAGCTTTCTACATCCACGGTAAAAGAATTGGCTGATTGATTGGCACTGATCTGTTTCCAATAGGTCATATTGTATTCGCTTTCTCCTAAGGGCAGATCCGGATAACGGGCGAGATTCATCTGTTGCCCATCCATGTACATCCAAAAATACGGCTTGCTGTCTTGAAAAAGCATAGTGTTGGAGGAGTCCCATGTCGTTGTAAAAATTTTATTGCCGAGTGTATCTGTTGCGTTTAATAAGTCGATTTTATACACATTGTTTTTGACCGCTTCATCAAGAAGTCCCCACCATTTATCACTGCTGTCAATCTTGGTAATACAGGTGTTATCAATAATCCGATTGCCTTGAATGATGACCTTGGCGCCTTCATACGCTTTATAAGTAATTTCTTTTCCGTTTTCGCCGCTATCTGCGGAGGTAAACTTCTGTGTGCCGCTAAGGCAGTAGGTGCCTTCCAGCAAATAAACAGTGATACCACCGTTTGGCAACCCGTTCTGGGCTTTGTAGGACGCTATTGCACTGCGTGCCTTTTCCAATGTTTTAAACGGAGTTCCATAGGCACCGTTGTTGGTATCTGAGCCATTTTCCGAGACGTAAAAAGCCATACTGCTTTCAGCTTTTACAATCGAAATTTCTGCAAGTACTCCCACTGTTAAAGTGAGCGCAAGCAATATCGATAATAATCGCCGCAAATTTGATTCCGGTGTTCGCTTCAATTGATTGTTCATAAGTATACTCTCCTTTTGTTTCATTTTTTGTAAAACGTATGTTTTGCATGAAAGAGTAAAGATACATCAAAGAAATAGGACACGCGATATTTTGCTGTATAGGATGCAGAAGTTTTAACGATTTACATATATATTAATATATTAATTATAAAATGTCAATATAAATTTATATAAGATTATGTAAAACGTTTTTACAAAAAACAACATCATTTTACTTTTTATACTGTTTTATTTTTATATTTGACAAATAGTGAGATTAGATGCAGCTGCGAGGTCAGAGATTTATTTCCGTTAAGGAGATAACTCTGACCTTTTTTTGTCCGCACACAGGCCAGATAAAAACAGCTGACGCATATATCCGGTCTAAAGGGCTGGCTAATTCCTTATCAGTAAGGATTTGGCCAGTCCTTTTTTGTTTATTCTGATTTAAGATCATCCAAGTCCCTGATGAATTGTCTGCTCGCCGAACCGTTGATGGGGAGAACATTGAAAGAAGTGGAATGTGTAACAAAATCTAACAGTTAGAAATGCTGTCTGTCCAGCCAATGGGAACAGCTCAGGTCTATTCTGATCAGAAAGCAGATTCGTATTTTAAAATCCAGCGTGATTGCATTTGTAAAGCAGTTGCATGGGGATGATTTTAAGTGATTTTTTGTCTGTTTCAGAGAATAGAACAAGCCAAGGTTTTCATAAATATAGAAAAAGCGCTGATATCAGAAAGGAGGGTGTGCATGTATAAAAACCGTATACGGAACGTTGTCATCCATGAACCGAAAAGCGGTGATATGCACACCCTCGTTGATAGGGTTAGTGCATTTCATGTTGACATCATCGAGCGAAGGCTCAGACAGTCTGATTTAACAGCAGTACAAAAAATTGCAGTGATTGATAAAATCATAGAAAACTTGAAATCAAGAGAGGTCAACGGTTTCATCAAATAAGTGCTTGTACAACCGCCATACATGATATGGCGGCTTTGCTTTTCCCTGCTCCCAGCTTTGAAGTGTAGAATACTTCATCTCCATGATTACTGTCAAT
>CAUHFD010000190.1 GCA_959605275.1 uncultured Eubacteriales bacterium
CAATGCGGAAATCAACTCATTGTTCAGCGAATATAAAATAAAAATCAAACAAACAGAAATAAAAATGCTGACAATGTGAAACATAAATCGGAACGAAAAAGACGAACCGGTATTTTCACTTTTTCTGTTTTGATATAAAAACAACGATATCATAATCAATCCGACGGTTACCACAATGCTGAATACCGAACGGTAATCCCGTATGTCTGAAAAAAGAAAATAAAACGGCGTAAAAGAAATCAGCCATTCACTTAATCCGGATCCACCGCCAAAACCGTACAGCTGTTCTACCAGTGAGGGAATACTGTAACAAATGCCGGCAATGGAAAAAGTCATCGCCATTCCGTACATCAGCGCTTCCCAAAGGGTCCCGCACGCAACAAGCACAAATATCACAAACACATAAACGGTTACCGCCGACGGCAAAATTCTGGGGGCAAACGTACTGATTTCATAACTAAAACCTGGATAAGCATTCAAGGAAGGTCCTGCATTGTCCAACATTCCGATAGCAAAAGCAAGACCGTATCCTAACAAAGCAGGAACTAAGGCAATGGTCAGTCCCGCAAAAAATTTCCCTAAAAACAAAGTAGTTCGCTTAACCGGCAGGGAGTGATAGGTATCAATCGCCTTTTTGCTGTGAAGATAACGAAAAACAATAATCGGTATCAAAACACTTAGTGCCATTGGAACAATAACGGTAAGAACAGTCAAAAATGATAATAATCCGTCATTTCGTTCGTTGGTAATATCAAGAACCGCACCAATCGGAGCAGCCATCATCAAAACAATGCCGAAAATAAAAACCGACCGATTGCGCTTAATGGTATCCGCATAGGTTGCTGTCCAACTGCCGCATTTATGCAAAGATGTTTTGGTAGTCATATCCCTTCGCCTCCATTTCGTAAATAAAAATCTCCTCCAGTGTCAGCGGAAATTTTTCCATTGCCAAAGGCTGCAACATATTTATTTTTTGCTCTAAAATTTCGGCTTCTCCTTTGGCGACAATCGTAACAAACTTTCCTACAATTTTGCAGCTAAGCAGACTAAACCGGGAAAGATACTCTTCGGTGACCGGTGAAGAAAACGCCAGCTGATATTTATGTATTCGTTTCTTTAATTCTTCCATGGCGATGTTATACAGCAATTTTCCTTGATATACTACCCCCACATAATCGCACAGCTCATCCAATTCCCGCAAATTATGAGAACTGATGATAACCGTAATATTTCTCTGCGCGGCAATATCCACCAAAATCCTTCTCACTTTTTGGCGCATCACCGGATCCAGTCCGTCAAAAGACTCGTCCAGCAGCAAATATTCCGGATGGGTTGACAGCGCCAAAAGAATAATAGCCTGCCGCTTCATTCCTTTGGAATAGGAAATGATTTTATCCTTGATCGGCAAATCAAAGCTTGCACACAACTGTCTGTACAGCTCGTAATCAAAATTTCTGTAATACGTCTGATAGAAAGAAGCCATGTCATTCAAGGTCGCCTGAGGCAAAAAATAAGGATCATCAGGAACAAAAAACAATTTTTCTTTCATTTTTGCATTATCCAATATATTTTCTCCATCCACTGACACAACACCTTCATCAGCAGTATACACACCGCTGATCAAACGAAGCATCGTCGATTTTCCGGCTCCGTTGGCACCAATCAACCCATATAAAGCTCCTTTAGGAATGGTAAGTTCTTTTAAGTCCAAAACAGTCTTGCCGTCCAATATCTTTTTTACATTGTCAAATACAATCATCTTCTGCCATCCTTTCGATACATCATATCTGCCGAACAAAATTATGATTATTCCCCTATCATGTCTTTGCGCTTTTTTTGATACTTTTCCTCGCAGACATCGGTCAGCGCCTTGATTTCCACCTTTGTCAGCCCAGCCAGCAATGCTTCTTCAATCGCAGAGGAAAGTGCTTTTTCCGCATTCCTTTTTATAGAGGGAAGAATTTGAATATGTGATGAAACAAAGCTTCCTTTTCCTGCCAAAGAATAAATAATTCCTTCGCTTTCCAATGCCTGATATGCTTTTTGAACCGTATTGGGATTCACGCCCAACTCTTTCGAAAGACTTCTGACGGAAGGCAATTGCTCATCCGGCTCTAAAATTCCAAGCAGCGTATTCTCAATAATTGCCTTTTTCAACTGCTCATAAATCGGCACACCGGTATTCAGTGTAATGCTTATCATTGCTTATCCCCATTTCCTCCTACAATTTTTTACCACTTTGTGTTAACTGTCGATCGAAAACAATATAATCAAACAACTTGAAAAAAGTGTATTATCTGTACTAGTTCGTATAACACAGAATTAGTATACAGAAATAATTATCCAAAATCAATGTGCGAATATCACAAATAATCTTCATAATATTAGTAATATGTATACAAAACAATAAAAATAACATCATTCACTTGCAAAAACCAATCATTTGAAATATAGTATTATGGGGAAATTTTTTAAGTTTACTGTCTTATGAAAAAAAAGAGAACCAATGGAACTACGGAGACACCTGTTCCTTTTCACTATAAACGATGACTCAAATGCTTTGCCCGATGCTACAATGTCAATGAATAAGAAATGGTATTCGTTTGTTTTTCCGGAATACGGCAGGCGAAGCCATGCACTTCGTGCAATACCGATGCAAATTCAATAAGGAATGGTGATTAATATGAGAAAAACAAAAATTATCTGCACACTGGGACCGTCCACCGATGATGAAAACATCGTCCGCCAAATGATGCGAGCAGGAATGAACGTCGCTCGTTTTAACTTTTCACATCAAACGCACGCCGAACACAAGGCACGATACGATATGGTAGTCCGATTACGGGAAGAACTTGGCTTGCCGATTGCAACTTTACTGGACACCAAAGGACCGGAAATCAGACTTCACAAAATTAAAAACGGCAAAGCCGTCTTGAAAGCCGGAGAAAAATTTACGCTTTATACCGATGAAATTATCGGTGACGAAACCAAAGCCTCCATTACTTACAAAAATTTACCCCATGATATTAATGCCGGTACCCGCATTTTGATTGATGACGGTTTAATTGAGCTGCGTGTTAAGAGCTTTACCTCCAGCGAAATTGTGACCGAAGTCGTAAACGGCGGCGTCATCAGCAACAGCAAAGGAATCAATGTCCCGGGAGTATACCTTTCTATGCCCTTTCTCAGCAAAAAAGATGAGGAAGACATTGTATTCGGTATTGAAACCGGTTTTGATTTTATTGCAGCTTCCTTCGTGCGCTGTGCGCAGGATATTTTAGATATTCGCGCGATTTTGAATCGCCATAATTGCCATTCCATTAAAATAATCGCCAAAATAGAAAATATCGACGGGGTTAACAATATTGATGAAATTTTACGGGTAACCGACGGTGTTATGGTTGCGCGCGGAGACATGGGAGTGGAAATCCCGTTAGAGGAAATCCCGGTTTTACAGAAAATGCTGATCAAAAAAGCTTACAACGCCGGCAAACAGGTCATTACCGCGACCCAAATGCTGGACAGCATGATGAAAAATCCGCGTCCCACCCGAGCAGAGTCCACCGATGTTGCCAACGCAATCTATGACGGCACCAGCGCTATTATGCTGTCGGGGGAAACGGCTGCGGGCGCTTACCCGGTAGAATCTCTGATCACCATGGCAAAAATTGCCGAGCGAGCAGAAAACGACATTGACTATATCAAACGTTTTAACAGCCGCGACATCGTGGAAGCACCCAACGTAACAAACGCCATCTCCCATGCTACCGTCACGACCGCCCATGACTTAGGTGCCACCGCGATCATCACCGTTACCAAAACCGGTCAAACTGCACGAATGATTTCCAAATACCGCCCGCTTTGTCCGATCATTGGCTGTTCTACCAATATGCAGGTCTGCCGTCAAATGAATCTTTCGTGGGGTGTTACACCGATTTCGGTAGAAGAAAAAACGATTACCGACGAATTATTTGATCATTCGGTTGATATGGCAGTAAAAGCCGGGCTGGTTTCCAGCGGCGACTTGGTTGTAATCACCGCCGGCGTTCCGCTCGGTATCAGCGGCACTACCAATCTTTTGAAAGTGCATGTGGTCGGAGATGTGCTGCTGTCCGGTTCCGGCGTCACCCATCATGTAGCCTGCGGCAATTTATGCGTCTGCCGTGATGAGGAGGAAGCAAAAAGAAATTTTAAGCATGGCGACATCTTAGTTATTCCGCGTACCAGCAATGAAATTTTAGATATCATGAAGCAGGCATCCGGTATCATTACAGAAATTGACGGACTCAATTCCCATGCTGCCATTGTCGGTTTGGCGCTTGACATTCCGGTCATCGTCGGAGCCGAAAACGCAAGCCTGCGTCTCAAAAGCGGAACCACGGTTACTCTTGACGCAGTACGCGGCATCGTATGCAGCGACAAAGTAGCACTGAAAAAAGAACAGTAACTTATCCTTTTTCAATAAACTGAGGCGGGTATACTTTACACGGTATACCCGCCTTTGATTTAAGGGAATGCGATTGACTTTAACATACCGGTATGATAATATATAAATGTTAATTTTTTCAAAAATACAGCACCACAAATTTCTGCCATACCATAAATTTAAGGCAGCAAAATCAATCTGAACAGCAAGAAAGGAATAATCATTTGGATTATCTAAGGAAATTGCCATGTTTTTTCAAAAAGACCTGGAAACAATGCCTCGCCGTGAAATAGAGGTGTTACAGCTTACACGGTTAAAACATCTTGTCAAGTACTGCTATGATAATGTTCCTTTTTATCACAACAGGTTGGAACAAGCAGGTGTTACTCCCGAAAAAATCAAACAGCTTTCGGATATTCAATATATTCCCTATACTACAAAAGATGATATCAGAGACAACTATCCGTTCGGATTATTTGCACAGCCGATGAAAAACGTTGTCCGTTTACACGCTTCGAGCGGTACAACCGGGAAACCGACTGTTGTAGGCTATACCAAACAAGATCTGGACACTTGGTCCGATTTGGTTGCCAGGCTCTGTCTTGCCGCCGGCACAACCGATGAAGATATCGTACAAATTTGTTTTGGATACGGTCTGTTCACCGGTGCCCTGGGACTGCATTACGGTCTTGAAAAAATCGGCGCTACCGTAGTTCCGAGTTCGAGCGGAAACACAGAAAAACAAATTATGCTACTCAAGGACTTCGGAACGACTGCATTGGTCAGCACCCCATCCTATGCATTATACATGTCTGAAGTTGCCCATGAAAACGGGATTTCTAACGATCAGCTTAAATTGCGGCTGGGCTTGTTCGGTTCCGAAGGATGTACCCCCGAAATGCGCAATGAGGTTGAAAAAGGATTCGGATTATTCGCAACCGACAATTACGGCATGAGCGAGTTAATGGGTCCCGGTGTTTCCGGCGAATGCGTCTGCCGCGACGGTATGCATATTGCAGAAGATCACTTCCTTGCTGAAATCATTGACAGCGATAGTTGTCAGGTCTTGGAACCGGGTTCAACCGGAGAGCTGGTTATTACTACCTTGACCAAAGAAGCGTTTCC
>CAUHFD010000191.1 GCA_959605275.1 uncultured Eubacteriales bacterium
GGAAGACTTTGAGTCGGTACGTACCATTGCGGAAACGATCAAAAATTGCACGGTTGCCAGCCTTTCCAGAGCGGTGAAAGGCGACATTGACCGGGCATATGATGCCGTAAAATCCGCATCAAAGCCCCGTATTCATACTTTTTTGGCAACCAGCGATATTCATATGCAGTATAAACTGAAAATGACTCCAAACGAAGTCATCGCGCGTACCTCCGAAATGGTTGCATATGCAAAAAGTCTCTGCGATGACGTCGAGTTTTCTGCCGAAGACGCTTCCCGAAGCAATCGTGAGTTTTTGGTAGAAGTATTTAACGCAGCCATCAAATCCGGCGCAACCGTCTTAAATATTCCCGATACGGTCGGTTATGCAACGCCGGAGGAAATGTATGAATTGGTTTCCTACATTAAAAATCACATTATTACGCCCGAAAAAGTAGACCTTTCGGTACACTGTCACGATGATCTGGGATTGGCAGTTGCGACCACATTAGCCTCCATCAGAGCGGGCGCCACACAGGTAGAATGTACGGTGAACGGCATCGGCGAACGCGCCGGAAACGCTTCCTTAGAAGAAGTTGTCATGAATCTGCATACCAGACAGGACGTTTACAACGGATACACCAATGTCAACACCAAACAGATTTACCGCGCAAGCAAACTGCTTTCGACCATCACCGGTGTACCGATTGCACCGAACAAATCGATCATCGGTGCAAATGCTTTTGCGCATGAGAGTGGTATTCATCAGCACGGCGTTTTAAACAATCCGACTACATATGAAATTATGTCACCCGAGACCATCGGAATTCCGCAAAATAAAATGGTATTGGGCAAACATTCCGGCAAACACGCGTTTGAAGATCGTCTGATTACTTTGGGATACAGTCTCTCCCCCGAAGAAATCGCCGATGCATTCACCAAGTTTAAAGAACTTGCCGACAAAAAGAAAGCGGTAAATGACAAAGATATTGAAGCCTTGATCGGCAATTCGCATATCGAAATACCGCAAAATATCAGTTATGTCAGCTATCAGGTGCAAACCGGCAATACGATTTCTGCAACCGCAGCGGTAAAAATCAACATTGACGGTATAGAAAAAGAAAATTCCGCGATGGGCGGAGGTCCGATTGACGCCTGCTTTAAGGCGATTGAAGGAATGGTAGATTCTAAATTCACACTGGACAGCTACACCATTCAATCGGTAACTGAGGGAGAAGATGCTCTGGGTGAAGTCATTGTAAAAATGAAACACAATGACGCCATTATTACCGGACGCGGACTGAGCACCGATATTATTGAAGCAAGTATTAAAGCATACTTAAACGCCTTGAACAAAGGGTAAGAAAGAAAATAACTTTGTAAAAAAACCGACTGATAAAACCAAAATCTGATGCAGATTTTTATTTCTGTATACAGTGTGGTTTTATCAGTCGGTTCTTTTTTGATAAATCGAAAAAATCATTGCATAACTGGTACAAGTTTTGAATATAGATGAATTAAGAAAAATCGTAAAAGGAGCGGTAGAACATATGGAATTTGAATGCACCCATGAGTCCGTTTGCATAAATGAGGTTATTTTTGACAGCAATTTGGAACAGTCTGTTGAATTAGATTATCTTCTTCCCGATTACTGTCCGAGCATCTTCAAAGTTCTGAAATGCAAACTGGTTCCCAAGATCACCTCCGAGCGAGTTGCCGACGGAAAGTTGTATATTGATGCGATCGTTTGTATCAAAGTATTATACGCGGCAGAAAACAGCAATGAAATCAGAAATATCGACCAAAAAGTCATATTTTCCAAAACAGTGGATTTACACAACAATACCGATAATCCCATAATTAACATTGCCGCCAAATCCGACTATGTAAATTGCCGGGTCATCAATCCCAAACGCCTTGATATTCGCGGAGCGGTCAGCATGAGATGTCAAGTTACCGAACAAAAAAGCCAAAGCATTGTTTCAGATGCCTCCGGCAGCGGCGTTCAGATGCAAAAAAACAGTCTTGCCGTCAGTGGTATGAAAATATGTGCAAGCAAACAGTTTACAGTGCGCGAGGAGCTGGAAATCGGCGCCGGGAAGCCAGCCGTCAACAGTATCCTGTCAAGCGACGCGGTCTGCTTACTGAACGATGTCAAACTCATTGCTAACAAAATCATCTGCAAAGGCGAAGCCTTTCTCCACACCTTATATTTACCGGAATCGGAAAATGCGAAACCGGAATTAATCGAAAATTCCTTGCTTCTGAGCCAAATTATCGACATGCCAGGCATTGATGAAGATTATGAATGCAGTGTTGATATCACACCGATCGATGTCATGATTGAATTAAAAGAGGACGGTGCCGGTGAAAACAAAATTCTGGTTGTGGAAATTACCGTAAACGCAGAATGCATTGCAGACAGGAACAAAGAAATACAAATTGTCAGTGATATGTTTTCTACCTGTTATGAGTCAGAATGTAATAAGAGAAATGTAAAACTGGAAAAATTGCTTGCGGTGATCAACGAGACCAACATTTGCAAAAACACCATGGATTTTCCGAATGACCAGATTGATTGCATCTATGATGTGCGATGTGAATACATTCCGACCGGAGTCAACTGTGTCAAAGGCAAAATTCAGTTTTCCGGCAATATCAACATTGAAATTTTAGCTTTGGATCACGAACAAATGCCATGTATGCTCGAAAGAAGCGTTCCCTGCGATTATGAGATCATTTGTGCACTCGCAAATGAAGATTCCGTTTTGAAATACAACAGCTGTATCATCTCGGTCGGATACAGCATGGCAGGAGCCAATCAAATCGAATTGCGCACCGAAATTAAAACAACCGGCTGCCTTTATGAGATAGTTCCCTGTGAAATGATTACTGATATCAGCCTGAACAGCGAAAATCCAAAGATCCGCACCGATGACGCCGCATTAAAATTGTATTTTGCAGACGAAGGAGAAAAAATCTGGGATATTGCCAAACGTTATAATACATCGGTTCGTTCCATTATTGATGATAACGGACTGACCGGTGATGAAATAGAAAAACGCGGAATGGTTTTGATTCCGATTGTGGATTAAGGCAATACCGCAGATTTACAACCGGAATTTTGCGAAATAAAACCGGGCAAAGCCTCAGAAAGGATTGAATAGATTTATATGGAAAACAGTAATATTTATCAGGATATCGCCAAACGAACAGACGGCGACATCTACATCGGTATTGTCGGCCCGGTTCGAACGGGTAAATCCACTTTTATTAAAAAATTCATGGAAACGCTGGTTATTCCAAACATAGACAGTGAATTCCGGAAAGAACGCGCGATAGATGAACTGCCCCAATCTGCCGCCGGAAAGACAATTATGACAACCGAGCCCAAATTTATTCCGGAAGAAGGCGTTAAAATTCAGTTGGATGACAACGCGGTAATGAATGTACGCTTGATTGACTGCGTTGGCTATATCGTACCGAGCTCCATCGGGTATATCGAAAATGAAGCGCCGAGAATGGTTGTTACTCCATGGTTTGAAAATGAAGTCCCGTTCAATATGGCGGCAGAAGTCGGCACTCAGAAAGTAATCACCGAACACTCCACCATTGGCTTGGTCATCACTACCGATGGCAGCATCAGCGATATTCCGCGTTCTGAATACGAAGAAGCAGAAGAACGAGTCATTAATGAATTAAAAGACATCAGCAAACCTTTTATCATTCTGCTTAACTGTGTCAATCCGAACTCTGCTGCATCTAAAACGCTCGCAGAAAGTATGTCGGAAAAATACGGCGTTCCTGTCATGGCAGTCAGTTGTGTTGATTTAACCGAAAGCGATATCAGAAATATCCTGACCAAGGTATTGTTTGAATTTCCAATCAAGGAAATATCAGTAGATATGCCGAAATGGATTACCACATTAGAAAAAGGACACTGGCTGAAAGAAAGCGTCTATGATTCCGTAAAAAAATCCGCCTGCAGCATCAACCATATCAGCGAAGTCAACCGCATTACTAAGGATATCAGCGAATGCGAGTATGTAACCCGTGCCAATATTGACAATATCGACCTCGGGAACGGATGCGCACGGATTTCTCTCAACATCAAAAGCGAACTGTTTTACAAAATTCTGGGCGAAGCAACGGGTTTGGAAATAAACGGTGAATCCGAGCTGATGCCAACCATGATACAGCTTGCTAGAATGAAAAAAGAATTTGAAAAATTTCAGGGTGCTCTGCAAGAAGTGGACGCAACCGGGTACGGAATCGTCATGCCGACCATCGACGAGCTTTCGCTGGAGGAACCGGAAATCGTTAAACAAGGCGGGAAATACGGTATTCGCTTGAAGGCTTCTGCCCCAAGCATCCATAT
The DNA here is from genome assembly GCA_959605275.1 of uncultured Eubacteriales bacterium. Taxonomy (GTDB): domain Bacteria; phylum Bacillota; class Clostridia; order Oscillospirales; family Ruminococcaceae; genus HGM13222. The sequence continues at coordinate 4,358 of CAUHFD010000191.1, forward strand.
GATGAAAGCCAACATCACCGCCGAAGTCAATCCGTTAGTCGGCAGCGAAAAACAATCCGAAGAGCTTGTCATGTATCTGCTGAAGGAATTCGAGGAAAATCCAAAGAAAATTTGGGAATCCAATATTTTCGGGAAATCGCTTCATGAACTGGTGAACGAAGGCTTGCATAACAAGCTGTATCGCATGCCGCAGGATGCACGGCTCAAATTTCAGGAAACCATCGAACGGATTATCAATGAAGGCTGCGGCGGTCTGATCTGCATTATCTTATAATGAATGTCATTATAACAAATCATTTTTCTAACGATTGTAACCGTACAACCCAATAAAAACGCACTTCCTTTCAAAACCAATTGAAAGGAAGTGCGTTTTTTATGATAAATGAACTTGATAAGCGTCTTTAAAAAATGATCAATCAATCACTGTTACGCCGTCCGGAACGTTATACTCCGTTTTAATGCTGCCGTCGGCTTGCTTCACATGAGAAACTGATATCACTCCATATGGAGTCGGATAGGTTCCCTTCGCCCATTTCAGTTGTCCTAAATCCGGTCGGATTCTTATTTTTTTACATCCCGGCTCCGCAATTTGAATACCTAATACCCGTTCCGCCAAAAAAGCGGTCGGTCCGGAAGACCATCCATGACACAAGCTATGACGATATCCAATATAGCAATATGCGCCGTTATCTCCGTGAATATCATATTCCCCTTCACCGGAGATTTTATCCAGTCGGCTTCCCTCTTTTAACCAATCCACTGAAAAGTCTTCCCAAAAAGTAGTCGCGCCTACCGAAAGCATACCGCCGTAATATTCTTTCAAAATATCCAAAGCTTCTTTCATTTTACCCGCATTGGCAATTGCAGAAAGCTGATAATAACTTAAAAAAGTAGAAATATCTTTTGCACCGTTTACCAACAACACTTCATCGGCAGCCTGTTTCGGATCAAGATGCCCCGCCAGTGACATAAACGCCGCAGACGCTTTGATTCCATACTCATCCGGAATATTTTTCCGAAGCAGTTCTGCTTTCTGAATACATTTTTCCTCTAATTGCTGATTACCGAATAAATCACAAAGCCCTGCTCCTGCTTTCAGCGCCATAGCAAACAACGCACGAACACCTGCGCGAGCCTCTTTAAGATCGCTGGTGGGCCAATCAAGAAAGTATCCCATT
>CAUHFD010000192.1 GCA_959605275.1 uncultured Eubacteriales bacterium
CTCCTGATTGCCGCGGAATATTTTATACTAAAATCTGATTAAAGCTTTCAATCAGATTTTAGTATTAGACAGTCGGATAATTACCGTGCGCAATTTGATTGACGAATTCACGCATTTCCGATTTGGATTCGATCGAATGAGTCAGCGACACGACGCGCTGCTGTTCCTGTTTGGACATCGCCGCGAATCGTTCCATTGCGGTGACGTTTTGTGCGAGTGCCATTCCGAGTCCCATCGGAATTTCCGGATTACTTAAATAATGGTCCATTCTGATCATTGCTCCTTTCAAACGATTGTCTGCCTTTTTATGATTAGGATTACCAAAATAAAAGGAATTATACCCTTTGTGCGCAATCGAGAATGGAAGAATGTCGGTGAACTGCTTTTACCTACTTGACAGCTATCTTGGTTTTGACGATAATAGAAACTATAATGAGAGTTGATTGGTGATTTTTGAAAACGAAACGCTTGTTATGGCTTTTAAAGCAACAATTATTTTGGAAAGGTGGAATGGCATATACGCTTCCTTTCGGTGAGCCATATGCTACGATAACATGAGAAATTTTACTTATTACACGCCAACGAAGGTTGTTTTCGGGAAAAATGCTGAATTACAGATCACAAAACTGATTCAAGCTGAAAAATGCCGCAAGGTGTTGGTTCATTTCGGAGGAAAAAGTGCAAAGGAATCGGGCTTGCTTGACCGGATTTATCATAGTTTAAACGAGGCGGGAATTGATTATGTCAGTTTAGGTGGTGTGGTGCCGAATCCGCGTTTGTCCAAAGTTTATGAAGGAATCGCTCTGTGCAAACAGGAAAAAGTAGATTTTTTGTTGGCAGTTGGAGGAGGCAGTGTTATTGACTCTGCGAAAGCAATCGGTTACGGTATAGCGAATGAATGCGATGTATGGGATCTTTACAGCAAAAAGTCAGTTCCAACCGGTTGTTTGCCTGTCGGAGCCGTGCTGACGATTGCGGCGGCCGGCAGTGAGATGAGCGATTCTTCGGTGATCACCAACGATACGACTTGGCAGAAAAGGGGCTTGAGCACCGACTATGCACGCTGTCGTTTTGCCGTATTAAATCCGGAGCTTACCTATACGCTTCCGGCTTATCAGACAGCCTGCGGTTGTGTGGATATTTTGATGCATACCATGGAACGCTATTTTACAACCGATAAAAATGCCGAATTGACCGATGAAATCAGCGAAGCGCTGATGCGAACAGTTCTTCATAATGCAAGAGTCCTTGTTGAAAACCCTCGTGATTATACGGCGCGTGCGGAAATCATGTGGGCGGGCAGCTTGGGGCATAACGGATTAACCGGATGCGGCAGAACGGGAGATTGGGCAAGCCATCAATTAGAGCATGAACTGAGCGGAATGTTTGATGTAGCGCACGGTGCAGGACTTGCCGCAATATGGGGCAGTTGGGCTCGGTATGTTTATCAGACAAATGCAGAACGGTTTGCACGGTTTGCCGCGAAGGTTATGGAAATATCCGAGGGAGCGGGAAGCACTGAGCAGCTTGCTTTGGAGGGAATCGCGGCAATGGAACGCTTTTATCATGAAATCGGTATGCCGACTTCCATTTCTGAATTGGGCATATCGCTGACCGAAGAACAATGCCGCCTGCTTGCTTACCATTGCAGTTTTGAGGGGAGTCGTACGATCGGTGGATTTCAAATCTTAAATCGAGAGGATATGGAGCAGATTTATCGATTGGCAAGATAAGACGAAAATTCTTACAAGAATCTTACTTTTTGCGAGAACGGGCAAAATTTAATAGTTTATTCAGAAACACAAACGACATTTGTGGTGTAATAAAAGAAAGATCTGATATTTGAAATCATCTGATATCGGGTGGACATTACAAATTTGCTGGAGAAGTGGAAATATGGATTTATACCAGGGAGTTACCCGATTTCATCCGGATCCTGACCGAGGACTGACGCGTAACGAGGTGGCGGAAAGAAAAAATCAAGGGTTTGTCAACAAACAGCAGTCTGATATTACGAAATCGACGTGGCAAATTGTGCGTGAAAACGTCTTCACTTTGTTTAATGCTTTTAATTTTGGAATCGGCGTCTGTATTGCAATGGTAGGATCATATAAAAATTTGCTTTATTTGGGCGTCATTGTTTTAAATATATTGATCGGCATTGTGCAGGAATTGCGTTCCAAAAAGGTAGTGGAAAAATTATCGTTGATATCGGCTCCGCATGCCTGTATTTTGCGCGACGGAAAAGAAATCAAGGCACCGGTCGAGGAATTAGTGTTGGACGATATTATGACCTTACGGCTGGGAAATCAAATCTGTGCCGATGCCGTTGTTGTATCGGGCGAAGTTGAGGTGGACGAATCACTGTTGACCGGTGAGGCAGACCCGGTGACAAAATCGGCAGGTGAAACGTTGATGTCCGGCAGTTTTGTTGTCAGCGGCAGTTGCCGTGCGCAGGTTATGCATATCGGCGCGGACAATTATGCGGCGAAAATTACCGCCGAAGCCAAAAAATACAAGAAGGTCAATTCGGTTTTATTAAAATCGCTTAACCAAATTGTAAAATTCACCGGCGTTTTTGTAATGCCTCTGGGCATTTTATTGGTATTAAATTCCATTTTCCTGTTAAATGAAACCTTACCGGATACCGTCGTGGCAACCGCATCCGCACTACTTGGAATGATGCCGAAAGGATTGGTATTATTGACCAGTGTTTCGCTGGCGGTCGGAGTGGTAAAGCTTGCAAAGAAAAAAACATTGGTACAGGATTTGTATTGTATCGAAACGTTGTCCCGCGTAGATACCCTTTGTCTTGATAAGACCGGCACTATCACTGAAGGCAGAATGACGGTATCCGATGTCATAGAATTGTGTTCAACCCCGATGCCGATATCGGTCAATACGGCGGCGGCTAATTTTGTTTCTGCTTTGGATGATGATAATGCAACCTTTACCGCTTTAAAAAAACGTTTTGGCAGTGATCATTCATTACGTGTTGTACAAAAAACACCGTTTTCTTCTGCACGAAAATGGAGTTCGGTAACGTTTGAAAAGGTTGGTACGATATTGTTCGGCGCTCCGGAAATATTGTTGAAAAATCAGCCATACAGCTTGCCCTCCGAGATCCGGGCATTGGAAACAGGGGGTTGCCGTGTGCTTTTAATGGCTTGGACTGATGCAGAAGTCAAGGGAATCTTGCCGGAAAAACGTTATCCGGTTGCGGCTGTGATATTGCATGATCCGGTACGTAGCGACGCAAAAGACACGTTGGACTTTTTCCGGAGCCAAGATGTAGAACTGAAGATTATTTCAGGCGATAATCCGGTTACGGTATCCAGCATCGCGAAACAAGCGGGATTTCGGAAGTATGATTCCTATTTGGATGCTTCGACTGTGAAAAGCAGGGAAGAGCTTGCCGCTGTTGTGGATCGGTATACGATTTTCGGGCGGGTAACTCCGGAACAAAAGCGAACTTTGGTTCATGCGCTTCAGGATAAAGGACATGTGGTGGCTATGACCGGAGACGGTGTAAACGATGTGCTGGCTCTCAGAGATGCGGATTGCAGCATCGCAATGGCATCGGGAAGCGACGCCGCAAGGCAGGTCTCCCAACTGGTTTTGCTGGAGTCCAATTTTTCTGCTCTGCCAAACGTCGTCATGGAGGGCAGGCGAGTGATTAACAATATTACCCGTACTGCGTCGCTGTTTATGGTGAAAACAATATTTTCCTTTTTGTTGTCCTTTATGGCGTTGTTTTTCCAGATGCCGTATCCGCTTATCCCCATCCAATTGACTTTGATTGGCGTGGTGGCAGAGGGATTGCCGTCATTTGTATTAGCGTTGGAACCAAATCATGAACGGGTAAAAGGCAATTTCCTTCAAACGATACTTGGCAGAGCTTTTCCAAGCGCACTTATCATTGTTATGTATTTGGTTGCGGTGGATGCGCTGGCTCCTTTATTGGGAATATCCGAACTGGAAGCTGTTACATTAGGGGTATATTTGACCGGCTTTATTTGGCTGATGCAGTTGTTTGAAGTGTGTCGTCCGTTTAACAAACTTCGCGCGGTGCTGTGGGGCAGTATGACCGCGGGATTCTTCCTTTTGGCATATTTCGGACGTAGTATATTTAGCTTGAGCAGGTTGTCTCCTGTGACTTTCCCGATTTTTTTAGTAATGGCAGCGTTGTGTTATCCGTTGCAGCTTTTATTGGAAAAAGGCGGCAGAAAGATGATTCGCCAATATAGGATAAAACATAAAAATAAATGACCTTTGATTGATCATAAAGATCAAAGCAAATACTTTGCTGGAACTTTTTGACATCTGTATGCTATAGACTCAATCCGTCAATACTGTAATCAAGTTGTTGGATGGGGTGAGTGATGTGGTATACAATAAGGTGGAAATATGTGGTGTAGACACTTCTAAATTGACCGTTTTAAAAGAAGCGGAAAAGATGGCATTGCTGAAAAAAATGCATGCAGGGGATGCAACAGCGAGGGAAAGGCTGATTAACGGTAATTTGAGATTGGTATTAAGCGTAATTCAGCGTTTTACCAATCGGGGAGAAAATCTAGATGATTTGTTTCAGGTCGGTTGTATCGGATTGATGAAATCCATCGATAATTTTGATATATCGTTAGATGTTCGCTTTTCCACCTACGCTGTTCCGATGATTATCGGAGAAATCAGGCGGTATTTGCGTGATAATAATTCGATTCGAGTGAGCCGATCCTTAAAAGATACTGCTTATCGAGCGATGCAGATAAAAGAAAAATTAACCAATCAGAGCTTAAACGAGCCTACGATTGAGGAAATTTCCAAAGAAATGGGAATGGAAAAGCACGAAGTGGTACTTGCTTTGGAGGCAATCGTTGATCCGGTATCTTTATACGAACCGGTGTATTCAGATGGTGGCGATACCATTTATGTGATGGATCAAATCGGGGATAAAAGCGATGATATTAATTGGCTGGACGAGCTTTCAATGAAAGAGGCGATTACACATTTGAACGACCGTGAAAAGAAAATTTTATCTTTGCGGTTTTTCCAGGGAAAAACGCAGGTTGAAGTTGCAAAAGAAATTGGAATTTCACAGGCGCAGGTGTCTCGTTTGGAAAAGTGTGCATTGACAAAAGTAAAAAAAGAAATTTAATTTTGTATTGAAATTTTCTTTTAAATGGTATAGGATAAGAATATCATTTTGCGAGATGTTTTTGACTTTGTCAGCCGGCAGGATTCGTATTCCTTAGTAGAGTGAGAAATTTTTTCACCTTAATGAAAACGCGTGATTACGCTGCGTATTTTGCCGCGGTTTTGATGGAGCAGGAATGTTTCCTGTTAGGGCGATTTATTTTAAAGAATAAGCGAAGTTTTTTAAAATAAAAGATTGACAAGTATACTTTGCTGGTATATAATGGAAATCACAAAAGAA
>CAUHFD010000193.1 GCA_959605275.1 uncultured Eubacteriales bacterium
TGAGAGGGGTACGGGTGGCGGAGCAGGAAATGCCGGTGTACAACAAAGCTCCGTCCACCTGGTATCGCCAGTACGGATACGGGATACTGGCAGGGCTGATTGCGGCAGTTCTGCTGATGAGTATCCCGTTTTTTATACGGCACAGAAGGAGAAAATTTCCACACAAAGGCACTCAGATTGTTGAAAATGGCAATGATTAAACAAGGAGTATATGCTTCACTCGGTGTTAAGACAGCTTAGGATAAATCTTCAGGATATATCCTAATCCGTTTGGCAAACGATTGCTATCTAAGTTTTTATTCTTGAATACAACCGAAGGCCGTAAATCAGCCTTTTGGACTGTTTTACGGCTTATAATATCGGTGTTTAGAAAATACAATATCTCTGTTTTGCCTATATATTCTGTGTTGCGTTCAACGCCTGCTGCATAATTTCATCAGCCTGACTTTCGTATCCATTATGAAGGACCTTGTTAATTTCTTCGTGTTGAAAGAAAACATTATAATCGTCCCCCATATTTCCTTCCGGATAAAAGCAGGCGACATAATCCCAAAGTATATCAGATTCATTCTGGATTTGCTTGCGTCCATATATCATCAGCGGCCGATTACCGTTAACCAGAGTAACCACAGTACCAATTGGATAGTATTTCATCATTTCACTTCCTTCGTTAATTTACGATTTCTAAAATACAATTGTGCTGTTCCAGCACTTTTTTGATGCGCCAGACAAGTTGGGTTTCCGGATAAAGGGCGGGATTTATTTGAATATAAAAACGGTTGATACAGTTATCAAAATAGGCATCCGGCCAGAGCCAGACCGCTTTGTTTTCGGAAATCAAGTCCGATTGGATATTCTCTATCGAATCTGATAGGGAATAGTCGACCTTATAGCCGGTAGTGGATAACAAACTGGTGAATTTGTTGTTGCCATATTCCTGCCAATCTTGGATTCTACTGTTCACAGATCGGTAAACGTCCTCCAACAGTTCAGCATCGCCGTTCGGGACGATTTCACGCAGATAGTGGGTAACACGTCTCCGTTTGACATCTTTTATTTTGATATCGTCCAGCCAGCCATTATCCCAATCCGATCCCTGTAATTTCCGACGATAGTCTACGGTATATGGTATCCAGTACTTGCCGTAGTGATTGCGAAACCGCTTTCGGTAAAGAAATTCGACGATTCGGAACGTCAGATCGTGCGTAACGAGGGTTCCTTCCAACAAAGCCATCATCAATGGGACAATGAATGCTTCCATTGTGTGATCGTGTTCATCATCCGGATTATCTACCGTCAAATCATAGCTTGTCCAGTCTAGCGTGCTTTCTTTTGCATTCCTATACAGATACAATGGCGTTTTTTTGTATTCAGATTGTTTCATCGCTCCCACTCCTTTTTGTCTGTTAATCCTTCATCGTTGCATCTACGATTTCATCACCGGCCCAACTACCTAACAATCCACCGGCAATTCCGCCAACAACACCACCGATGAAGCCGCCGATTACATTGCCTGCTCCCGGAAACACACTGCCGATCAGCGTCCCCAATGCTGCTCCGCCTTTTGCGCCGGCCCAGGCACCAGCCCAGCTTCCGCCGATTCGTGCTGCCGATGATACGGTTTTCTTGCCAAGATGTCCGTCGTCCTGATAGTCGTCATAGACGGTTGTTCCGAAGTCGACAGTGTCCACGACAGCACCGACAACCGCAACTGCTTTACCACCTTTTTTGACGATTTTTCCGACATCATCGAAGTTTTTGAAGGCGTCATAGACGGATTGGGGGATTTTTTTATGGTCCAACGCATTTGCAAGCTTCGTCTGGAACACATTAGCATTTGGTTTGGATTTTACATTGATATGTGGTAACGGCTTTGTTCTTCCCGATTTAGTATTAAAGCCATGACTATCAAATTCAAACAACCTTGTGTTTGTTTTGTTATCAAATAAATAGTGACGCACTGTACCGTCTTTTAATGTTTTGGGTTTCATGACAATATTGGTATATTTCGTTTGCAACAAATCCATATTTCCAGAAAAAGGAGCAAGACCGGTAAAAACATCTCCAAGCCAGGTGTTGTGCGGCGACAAACTTCCATCTTTTGCGTCTTCTAAATATAGAGCAGTCAATAATTTCAGTAAGTCTTCTTCATTTTCAACCTTAAAGTTGATTGGAATGCCTATTTTTTCTGCACAACGCCAGCCGAATAGGTCATCCGGATTTTTCCTCCTTTCATTTTAACATAGTTTTTGAACGGTGTAAATCACAAGTTCGGTGTTCAACCGCTGTCGAGGAATGCAATATCATTCATGTTATCACCTTCTCCCCATATCACTATAAGTGATTTTGTAGAGGACAAACAAGGGCAAGATTAAAAAAGATTGATACTTTGTTGTAATCACCTCTATGCTATGACAACCGGTGATTAATTAAAAAAGCAATGAAATGAATAATAACAGAGGTCGTTTTGTGTGCACGGGAACCCGTGGATAGAAAAGGGTCTCTTTTTTATTGAGGCAATCGTGCACATAAATTTCTCTCTGCCGGAAGGAGACCAGCTATGAAAAGTCAAGATAAAAATTAAAACTTAACAAGTCGACTTGCATCAAACAAAACATCGTGTTTTAGGAGCTTAAAAATAACGCGAACAAGTTTATGAGCGATATGACCTAAAGCACCGTAGTGGCTGAGACCTTGAGAAAGTTTCAGTTGGTAATAATCGTAAAAGGTATCATTGTTCAGAGTGAGTTGCCAAGCAGAATTGATTATAGCAAAGCGAAGCATTTTAGAGCCGCGTTTAGACATTTTTGTGGAACGGGCTTTGAAATTTCCGGATTGACAAACGGTAGGATCAAGACCGGCATAAGCAAGAAGTTTACAGGGAGAAGCAAATCGGTCAATATTGCCGATTTCACCTAAAATCATAGCACCATCAATTGCACCGATTCCGGGAATTGACATAATAACGGAATCCAATTCGCTCATGGTAGATTTAATGACCTTTTCAATCTCATCAATTTGCTGTTCTAATAGTTCGATCTGTTGAATGGTTTGAACTATTTGGATGGATATGTAGGGGTTCTTCACTCCTACGGAGGATTTAGCCAGACTTTTTAAGGCTTTGGCCGTACTTCTCGCAAAGCGTCCACGAGACGCATTTGAAAGGAGCCTGCTTAAACAATCTAAGCGTAAAGCGGCTATCTCTGCGGCTGAAGAACACCGTTTCAAAAGCGTATAGCAGGAATAAGCCGGTCAATAGCGATTTTCAGCCTTTGTTTGTAGCTTGTCCCTTTGCGCTGCGCGTCCCACTCGGCATAGTGCTTTCCCCGATCCGCGCTGGGGATCACAACGGACAATCCGTTTCCCTTGCACAGTCTGTCACTCGTCCTGCGGATAAAACCATAGCTTTTCCGATTGGAGATATACTTCTTATGCTCGGTAAAATCCACGGCACAGAAAATCAGGCGGTTATGCACATGGCCTTTGTCAATATGGGTAGTCAGCACATATTCATATTTACCGCCAAGGATGCTGTCGGCAAGCTGCCGCCCGATCTCATGGGCTGCTTCCGGCGTAACCTCGCCCGGTTCAAATGCCTGTATCAGGTGATGGGCAAGGTTATTACCCTTATTCATTGCCCGCAGCCGCGTTTTCTCAAACTCAATGTCTGCGGTTTCCACCGCGCAGCCGAAAGAGGATACATACAGTTTATCGTCTGTCTTTGCCGGATTGGTAATGTAGTCAATGGCTTTCTTCAAGGTGCTTTTGATAGGATGGATCTTTGTGACAGCCATATTTCATTCAGCACCCCCTTCATATCCTCAATGTCCTGCGCATAGATTGTCCCCGTTGCATTGATGCGCCGGGCAATCTGATTGATATTTGCACCGATCTTTTGCAGCTCGCAGGTATGTGCTTTTATGTCACTATAATCCAGCATTATCACATAGCCATCAATAAGCATTTTACGGGCATAGACGGAGAAGCAGCGCGTCCTCATCTGCTGCATTTTCTTCTCAATCAATGCCCGTTCCTCTGCGGTGACAGGGACACGCAGCACAATGTTCCGCTTTCGGTTTGCCATTCGTTCACCGTCCTTTCCGTTTCCAATAAGGGTTTGGGATTATCCCAACAAGCAATGCCCCGGCAGGGGCATTTTCGGGAGTGTGGCTACACTCCCTATGCTTGCTACGGTATCTCTTTTCTTACTACTACGGTGAACACCCTGCGTTTTTCCAAACCCATAAGAAAAAGTTCAAGAACAATTCACGCCGAATTCTTGAAAAACTGCGGATATTCGTATATAAAGTATCCTGTTAGCTTATATCCTCACGGAGGTGCGATATGAACGGGATCAAGAGCTATATCTCCATACGGGAAACATCCTACCGCTGGGGCGTGTCAGAGCGGCGTGTCAACCAATACTGCGCCGAAGACCGTATCCCCGGCGCGTCCCGGTTCGGGCGCTCATGGGCGATTCCCGAGAACGCGGAGAAACCCGCTGACCCGCGCAAAGCAAAGATAAGCAAAACAATCCGGAGGTACGCGTCATGCCAAAACCGAAATGGAGCCTGAATACCATTTACATATCCGAACGGCTGCAGGAGAGCCTGCGGCCAATCTCCCGTTGCGCGATGACCACCGTTGTTGCGCCCATGGGTTATGGCAAAACAACGGCGGTGAACTGGTATCTGGCCGAGCGCGCCAAAGCAGAAGCGTTAAATGTCATCCGCATCAGCGTATATTCCGATAACCTTGCAATCTTCTGGAAAAGTGTGCAGGATGCCTTTGTTCGGGCAGATTTTGACTTCCTGCGGGACTATACCTGTCCTACGGATGTCGCCGGCGGCGGACTGATGGTGGATGATCTCTGCCATGAGCTGGCTGGAGAAACATCCTGCTATATTTTTATAGACGATTTTCATCTGCTGACGGACAGACGCGCCTCTACATTCCTTTGTATGCTGGCAAACCGGCTGCCTTCGAATGTGCATTTGATTGTCGCCAGCCGGGATCGCTTTCTGCCTGCCGCGGAGGCGGTGCGGCTGGGGGCGAGGGTGTATCAGATCGGCACAGAGCAGCTGCGCCTCAACCATACGGAGCTTGCCGTTTATGCCCACCGATGCGGCACGGCGCTTTCCGATGCCGCACCGGACGGCTTTGTGATGCCGTTTGTGGAGAACTACGACCGCTTGCAGCCGGTGCTGGCACGGGGAATTAAGAGTGACTTGATCGTGAGGATCATCGAGCTGGGCGAAGCGGCAAAAGCGCGAAAAGCGGCAAACGCCCGCCCGGTCGCGTTCGATGCGCTGACACAGCGGGAATTTGAAATTGTAAATCTGATGGCACAGCGG
>CAUHFD010000194.1 GCA_959605275.1 uncultured Eubacteriales bacterium
GATTGCTATCGAACAGCATGAAATAAAAATCAATACCGAATTTATCAAGCTGGATCAACTATTAAAATATTCGGGACTTGCCGAAACCGGCGGTCACGCAAAAGAAATCGTCGCGGAAGGCGCAGTGTCAGTCAACGGAGAGGTTTGTATGATGCGGGGCAAAAAGATCCGTCCCGGAGATGTCATTACCGTTGATCATTATGAGATTCATATTCTGTCGAACTAGTTGGTATTTTCTGAAAGTGAGGAAGGATTGAAGATATGGAGGTATTGTCGCTGGCAACCGAACGGTTTCGGAATTTGTCCGATGCAGTGATCGAGTTTGGGCCGCGGATAAACGTCCTATTTGGAGATAACGCACAGGGAAAGACCAATTTAATTGAGGCAATTTGGCTGTTTTCGGGAGCAAAAAGCTTTCGGGGTAGCAAAGAGAATGAAATGATTGCATTTGGCGCCGAAACAACCTCATTGACACTTCATTTTCGGGACAATCAAAGAGAGCAGACCGCAAAAATACAATTCGGCGGAAAAGATAAAAAAAAAGTATGGCTGAATAAAGTCCCGCTGGAAAGCCAGCGGAAGTTTGCAGGAAGCTTTTACGCAGTCGTATTTGCTCCTACTCATTTGAGCATCATCTCGGAGGGTCCGAAAAACCGGAGAAAATTCTTAGATAGTGCGATTTCTCAGATCAATCCGCAATATGCTGATTATCTGAGTAGATATGAAAAAGTGTTGCAGCAGCGAAATTGCCTGCTGAAAGATTGTTATAAAAATCCTTCTTTGCGGGATACCATTGAGTTGTGGGATAGTCAGCTTGCGAAAATCGGCAGTATTCTGACGATTTATCGGAGAGATTACGTCAGCAAGCTCAATGATGCAGCAGAAAAAATATATCAGGGATTATCTCAAAATAAGGAAAAAATTGCGGTTTCTTACTCCTCTACGGTATTTGGTGAGGATGAAAAAATCAATGTTTATGAGGACAGCGTGATTGAAAAATATTTTCGGGCGCTTTCTGAACATTTGGAAGAAGATATTCGTACCGGAATGACTTCGGTGGGTGTTCAGCGGGATGATATCGAAGTGATGATAGACGGATACAGCGCTAAAATTTATGGTTCTCAAGGACAGAAAAGAAGCTGTGCATTGACTTTAAAGCTTGCCGAAGCGAGTTTGCTCCATTCTATTACCGGAGAAAATCCGGTGATTTTGCTGGATGACGTAATGAGCGAGTTGGATGCGCACCGCCAGGACTATATTCTGAATCATGTGAAAAACGATCAGGTATTTATTACCTGTTGCGATATATCAAACGCCCTTCGGTTAAAACAGGGGCAGGTGTTTCATCTGGAAAACGGGACCGTTTCCCAGCAAACGCAGAAATAAACAGAAAGGATTTTATCGGTATGTATCTTCATCTGGGAGAAAAAACGGTGGTCAATACCGCAAATATCATCGGAATATTCGATATCGAAAATACCTCGGTTTCCAAGGATACCAAAGAATTTCTGCGGATTGCCGGACATACCGGACAGGTCGTGAACGTGTCGTATGAAATGCCGAAATCCTATGTAGTCTGCCGGGAGAAAGAAACAGATATCGTTTATATTTCTCAGATATCGACCGCCACTTTGAAAAAGCGGTTGATGCTGCGTTCAAAATAAAGTAAGGAAAAATTTCCGGAAAAACAACTTCGTTTGACCGGATTTTGGAGGAAAATCAATTGGATAACGAATTAAAGAATCAACAGAATTATGACGAAAATCAGATACAGGTGCTGGAGGGTCTGGAAGCAGTCAGAAAACGACCGGGTATGTATATCGGCTCGACCGGACCGCGGGGATTGCATCACCTGGTGTATGAAATCGTCGACAACGCGATTGATGAAGCGTTAGCGGGATATTGCTCCGAAATCACTGTGGAGATATTGCCCGGCAATGTCATTCAGGTCAGCGATAACGGGCGTGGTATTCCGACCGGTATTCATCCGAAAGAAGGTATTTCGGCGGCGACTGTAGTGTATACCATTCTTCATGCTGGCGGTAAATTCGGCGGTGGCGGATATAAAGTTTCCGGCGGTCTGCATGGTGTCGGCGCGTCGGTGGTTAACGCGTTGAGCGAATGGCTGGAGCTGACGGTATATGACGGAAAAGAAATCCACTTCCAGCGTTTTGAACGCGGTCATTACAACGAAGAAATGAAAGTGATCGGTCAGACTGAGCAAACCGGTACGACCGTCAAGTTTAAACCCGACGGAGAAATTTTTGAAGATACCGTTTATGATTATGAGATTCTGCTGAACAGAATGCGGGAACAGGCTTTTTTGAATGCCGGAATCCGCATTATCATGAGCGATAAGCGCAATGAAGCAGAGCCGGTTTCGGAGGTGCTTCATTACGAGGGCGGAATCCGGAGCTTTGTCGAACATATTCACAAGAAAAAAGGTTTGGAAGTCCTGCACGATGAGGTCATTTATCTTGCCAAGCAGGAGGGTGATTCGATTGCCGAAATCGCCATGCAGTATAATGACAGCTATAATGAATGCATTTTGTCCTTTGCAAACAATATTCATACGATTGAGGGCGGTACGCACGAAATTGGATTCAAGAATGCGTTAACCAGAGTATTTAACGATTACGCAAAACGGCATAATTACCTGAAAGAAGCAGATAAAAATTTGAGCGGCGAGGATGTTCGCGAGGGATTGACTGCGATCATTAGTGTGAAGCTGACCGAATGTCAGTTTGAGGGGCAGACCAAAGCAAAGCTGGGCAACATGGAAGTACGACCGCTGGTAGAAAGCATTGTCACCGAAAAGCTAACCAACTATCTGGAGGAAAATCCGGCAGTTGCACGGGAAATTTTTGATAAAGCAATCAACGCGCAGCGTGCAAGAGAAGCAGCAAGAAAAGCAAGAGAGCTGACTCGCCGAAAATCCGCATTGGAAACAGCAAGACTGCCCGGCAAACTGGCAGACTGCTCGGACAAAGACAATGTCAATACTGAAATTTATATCGTTGAGGGAGATTCGGCAGGCGGTTCGGCAAAGAGCGGGCGCGACCGGAGATTCCAGGCAATTCTGCCTTTGTGGGGCAAGATGCTCAACGTAGAAAAAGCGCGGATCGACAAGGTTTACGGAAATGAAAAGCTGACGCCGGTAGTAACGGCGCTGGGATGCGGTATTGGAGACGATTTGGAAATCGAAAAACTGCGGTACGGCAAAATCATCATCATGGCGGATGCCGATGTCGACGGAAGCCACATCAGAACCTTGCTGTTAACCTTCTTCTTCCGGTTTATGCGACCGATAATTGAGCAAGGGCATGTTTATCTGGCACAGCCGCCGCTGTTTAAGGTATCCCGCGGAAAACAATTCCGGTATGCATTCAGCGATGAGGAACGGGATATTTACATCAAGGAGCTTTCGGGCGAAAACGGTGCCAAGGTGGATGTGCAGCGATATAAAGGTCTTGGTGAGATGGATCCCGAGCAGCTTTGGGAGACAACCATGGATCCCGAAACTCGTACCATGATCAAGGTGGAGATGGAGGATGCCGTAAAGGCGGATGAAATCTTTACAATATTGATGGGCGACAAGGTAGAGCCCCGCCGGCAGTTTATTGAGAAAAATGCAAAGTATGTTCAGAACTTGGATATCTAGCAGGGAATCATTCCCTGCACCCTAAATCGCGACGAAGCAAGCAAAAGAAATAAGTTTGTATTCGCGGCAGAAATTATTTCTGCCGCGGACAGAAACGATACCGAAGTTTTATAAAAGTCAGAAGGAGCGAGCGCCTCGAACGGTTGTCGCATTTATGCGACAATGCGGCGGCATATTTGCTGTAAATGCAGAGGTGACAGTCAATAATAATGGAAGAAAATAAAGAAACAAACTTCACCCCCATTGAACCGCCGCAGGAACCGGCGGAACAGGAATCAAATCAAAAACAAGAGGTCGTCAATACAAACGGTGATTTGCTGACAGAACATTATGATAACAGCGTAAAGATGATTCAAGATGAAGATGCTTTCACGCTTTTTGAAAATCAGGAGCAGGTGCAGTTTCATTATAATCTGAAAGAGGAGGAAGTCAGACAAGGTCTGTCCATCTTTCAGAAAAAAACGATTTATAAGCGTAACATCATCTATACGATATTGCTTGCTGTGATTTTTGTGATGTATGTCTTGAAAATCATCTCCAATCCGCGGGACGGGTTAAGTTATTTTCTGACCATCCTCAGCGTTGCGGTGATCGGGTTTATCTGGATTTTGCCGTTTACCCACCGTAAAAAAATTGCCGAAACGGTAGCAGCTTCCAAAGATGAATTTGTCTTCACTGTTTGTGAAAAGGGATTAATTGCCGGAGAGGGTGAAACGGCAACATATATCTTTTATGAGAACGAACCGGTGGAAGCAATCGAATGTGAAAATATGCTGATTGTCAGCATCAGTAAGGAAAAAATATTTGTTCTTCCCCGGCGCTGTATGGAGGAATCCCAGTGGGAGCAGGCAGTAAATCTGCTGAAAAGCGGATTGGGAGAACGAATGAGCATTTATCCGCAGCCAAAATAAAAGAGCGTTGCAATATGTTTGAAAACAGACAAAACGATTCGGACGGAAAATAAGAGCTGCTTTTTGAGCAACTCACAGGAGGTTAATCATTTTGGAAAACGAGATGGGAAAAGTAATCCCGGTAGATATTGAACGGGAAATGCGGAAGTCATTTTTGGAATATTCTATGTCGGTTATTGTCAGCCGGGCACTGCCCGACGTGCGTGACGGACTGAAGCCGGTGCACCGCCGCATTTTGTATACCATGAACGAGGCAGGACTGACGCCGGATAAAAAATATCTGAAATGTGCGGCGACGGTCGGTGACGTGCTCGGTAAATATCATCCTCACGGTGATGCGTCGGTTTATGATGCGCTGGTGCGTTTGGCACAGGATTTTTCGCTGCGTTATCCGTTGGTGGACGGACACGGAAACTTTGGTTCGGTTGACGGCGATCCTGCCGCTGCTTATCGGTATACCGAAGCAAAGATGAGCAAAATTTCGGTTGAGATGCTGACCGATATCGAAAAAGATACGGTGGATTTTGTATCCAACTATGATGATAGACTGAAGGAGCCTTCTGTTTTGCCGTCCCGTTATCCGAATTTGCTGGTAAACGGATGTACCGGTATTGCGGTCGGCATGGCAACGAATATCCCGCCCCATAATCTGGGCGAAGTCATTGACGCAGTGGATCTGCTGATTGATAATCCCGAAGCAACGCTGGATGAAATCATGGAATGTATCAAAGGTCCCGACTTCCCTACCGGCGGCATTATTATGGGCAGAG
>CAUHFD010000195.1 GCA_959605275.1 uncultured Eubacteriales bacterium
GAGCGCCACCTTGCCAAGGTGGAGGTAGCGAGTTCGAGCCTCGTAACCCGCTCCAGTCGAGAGCCTCGACGCGTAATTCGCGTTTGAGGCTTTTTTGTTATGTCTAATACTAAAATCTAATTAAACGCTTTCATTCTTTCCGACCTGAATTGCACCAGAACGTGTTATCCTCCTTGTTGGACGACAGCCCAGCGGCGTCGTCTGCCTTTTCTGGTACAATTCATCCTCGGAAATTGATTAAAGCTTTCAATCAGATTTTAGTATAAATATTATGGTGCTCGCGCTTCCTGTTTATATTTTTATACTTTACAGACAACTCGTGTCTGTATGTAGTTTGCGTTCAGCCCTTTTTGTTATATTGGAATAATAACACTCAAAAGTAAAAAGCAGATATCTCTTTATTCAGAGATACCTGCTTTTATTATTTTATCCCAGCTTTGATCAATTGCCCTAGCAACGCAATATTTAATGCAGCTTCCGCCACCGGTACAGCGCGAGGCACTACACAAGGGTCATGTCTGCCGCGGACTGAAATGGTGGTGTTCCGATGCTCCAGGAAATCAACAGTATCCTGTGTTTTACTGATTGAAGGCGTAGGCTTCATGGCTATTTTCATACTGATCGGCATACCGGAAGAAATACCACCTAAAATTCCGCCATGGTTGTTGGTGCGGGTTTTGATCTCACCGTTTTCATCTGTATAAAAAGCATCATTATTTTGGGAACCGTATAAATCACACACATCAAATCCAGCGCCGAACGAAATGCCTTTGACTGCCGGAATGCCAAACATAATTGAACTGATCGCATTTTCCAATCCGTCAAACATCGGGGAACCGATTCCTGCCGGAAAACCGACAGTACACAATTCTATGATACCGCCGACTGAATCACAGTTCATTCTGGCAGCGTCAATTGCAGATTTCATCATCAGCTCTGCTTTCGGATCAATAGTCGGAAAATCACGATCGTGTAAGCGCAAAACATCTTCTTTCGAAAAATGCACCGTATCAAATGGAGTGTCTGATATATTTTGAATTGCAAAGATATGACCAGCTGTGTAGATATTGCGACGTTCTAAGATTTGCGCCGCAACTGCTCCTGCAAAGGTCAGCGGGGCAGTGAGCCGTCCCGAAAAGTGTCCGCTTCCGCGTATATCGTTGAAGCCGTTGTAGCGCAAAAATCCGGTATAGTCCGCATGACCGGGACGTGCTTTTTGACTCATTTCACTATAATCCGAAGAGTGTGTGTCGCTGTTTTCGATCATCGCCGCAAACGGCGCACCGGTTGTTTTGCCGTCTTTCAAGCCGGACAGAATAATTGGGATATCTTTTTCTTTTCTGGGTGTAGAAGTTACATCGTTTTTGGGGGCGCGCCTTGACATAAACCGAAGAAGTTGGTCATTATTTATTGTTTCTCCCGGCGGAAGGTTGTCGATCACAACTCCAATTGCTTTTCCATGAGATTCTCCGAAAATAGAAATAGAAATACCGTTATTCCATAGGGATGACATTAGAATGACCTCCTAATTGATTGTAATCTTCAAAAAACTTAGGATATGATTTGTTCACTGCCTCTGCATGCAGTATGGTAACATCAGAACCGGCTCCGGCTGCGGCAATGGCGGCAGACATGGCAATACGATGGTCCCCAAAGCTGTCTGTTGTTCCTCCGCTGAGACGCTTTCCGCCTTGAATGACCAGCCGGTCATCATAAGCAGTTACCTTTGCTCCAAGACTTTGTAACAGCATAGCAGTAGTTTGGATGCGATCAGATTCCTTATATTTGAGCCGTTCAATATTGGTGATTTGAGATTCTCCGCTGCAATGCGCAGCAAGTACCGACAAGATTGGTACAATGTCCGGAATATCTTTTGCATCCACGACAAAAGGAAGCAATTGACGATGAGAAACGGTAACGACATCACCTGAAACAGTGACTTCAGCACCAACCTGTGCTAAAATATCCAGTATTTTTTTATCGCCTTGCAAAGAATTTGGATTTAATCCTTTGCAGGATATCTGAGAGCCGATCGCCGCAGCGGTGAAAAAGAAAGCAGCTTGGGAATAATCGGCTTCCACTGTATAAGTAAAGGGGTGATAATGCTGATTCCCTTTGATGTGATATCCGTTTTCTGTGCATGTAATTTCGATACCGGCTAATTGCAGCATTTCCAAAGTCATGTTGACATAATCCGCGGATTCCAACGGGGTAGTCAACCGTATTTGGCTGTCCCCATCCAGAAGCGGAAGTGCAAACAGCAGTCCGGTTACAAATTGGGAACTGATGTTACCGCTTAAAGAAAACTTGCCTGGTTCCAGCTTTCCACTCAATAGAAAAGGCATCCCGGATTCGGGTTGTATCGAAACCGCTTTGTCTGAAAAGCATTCGATATAAGTACGCAGTGGACGAGAGGGGAGTTTTCCTTTTCCGGAAAATTCACAAGATGTTCCGAAAGCAGCAGCAACCGGCAAAAGAAATCGCAGAGTAGAACCGGATTCCCGGCAGCCTATTTTTGCATTTTTCGGAGGAATCCGAATTCCGCGTACTGTGACGGAATCGTTCATAAATTTGAATTCTGCACCAAGTGCGGTCAGCCCCGAGATCGTAGCATCAATGTCTTCGGAATGAGTGATATTATGAATCGTGCTGGTACCGTCTGCCAATGCGGCGGAAATCAATGCCCGATGCGCATAGCTTTTAGAAGGCGGAATTTTTACTGTTCCGGACAGCTTGGCGGGCGTGATAACCGCTGCTTTGAAATCAGGGGTTGGAAGATATTGTAGTAATTCGGCATATTTTGTCAGCGACACTTTACTAATATATGCTTGTCCGATATCTTTTAACAGAATTAGATTGATATCGCTTTTATCCCGCTTTTTATCGTTGGAAGAAATGTTCAGAATTTGCTCCGGCGTGATTTTGACCGAACAGGGAAGCTTGTATTTTTGCAAACAGCATTTGATTTTTTCGGTTGTTCCTTTCGGTGTAAGACCGGCTTGCTCGGATATGGATGAAATATAAACCATGCCGATACCGACTGCCGAGCCGTGGGTATAAGTTTGATAGTGATATTGTCGTTCAATTGCATGACCGATTGTATGCCCGAAGTTTAACAGCATGCGTTCTCCCTTATCAAACTCGTCTGCCTCGACCACCTGTGCTTTGATTTGTATGCACCGATAAATCATATTTTCCAAGATGTCGGAAATATCCTTTTCTGCAATCATCTCAAACAGCTTTTTATCTTTAATCAGCCCGTATTTTATTGCTTCCGCCATTCCGTCTGAGAAAATCTCGGGCGTAAGGGTACGAAGGGTATCTACATCACATAGCACCAGCGCAGGCTGTTTGAAAGCGCCTACCAGATTTTTCCCTTTTTCGGTATCTACTGCGGTTTTTCCACCGACTGAGGAATCAATTTGGGCAAGCAAAGTAGTGGGGATTTGAACGTAATCAATGCCGCGCAGATAGGTAGCTGCGCAAAAGCCGGTCAAGTCACCGACGACACCGCCGCCCAACGCTATCAGCAAATCACTTCGTGTAACAGATTTGTCACAGAGAAAATCATATAGTGCAATCAGCGTTTGATGAGACTTTGACTGTTCTCCGTGGGGGAAAATAAAGGTTTCGACATGAAATCCTTCTGCTTCCAGGGAATGTTTCACCGTAGAGCAATACAGAGGAGCCACAATGTCGTCGGTTACAATAACAGCAGTCTGGGCTGTAGAAATTTCCTTTATTTTAGCCGCACATCCGGACAACAGGTTTCTTCCTACAATAATCTCGTATGCAGTACTGGCTTTTACCTGTAAGGTCATCATAAAAATCACTATCCCTTTTTCATTTGTTCCTTTTTGTCTGTTCTTCCGATTGAAAAAGCAAAAAAACGATTTAGGTTTCCGTTATCTCAGACTATTGTACTTTTTTTCCGGAAAATGCCGCTTGTGCCGAAATTTTGCTCATGACAGTATCAAATTCGTCTGGGGTGAGTGATTGAGCGCCGTCTGACAATGCGTTTTTAGGGTCATTATGCACTTCAATAATCAAACCGTCAGCACCGCACGCAACGGCTGCGAGAGAGAGCGGAAGTACCAAAGAGGAGATGCCGGAAGCGTGACTCGGATCAATAACAACCGGAAAATGTGTTGCTTTTTTCAAAATCGGAACGGCTGAAATATCCAGCGTATTGCGTGTCATTGTCTCGAAGGTACGGATGCCACGCTCACAAAGGATCACCTGATTGTTTCCGCCGGCGGTGATATATTCCGCGCTCATTAACAGTTCTTCAATCGTGTTAGCCAGCCCGCGCTTTAATAAAATCGGTTTTTTAGAATGTCCCAACTCCTTGAGCAATTCAAAATTTTGCATATTTCTTGCGCCTACTTGAATGATATCTACATCATTGAACAAATCAAGATGCTGTAAACTCATGATTTCGGTTACAATCGGTAAGCCGGTTTTGGCTCTGGCTTCGGTTAAAAGCTCAATTCCTTCCGCACGCAGTCCTTGGAAAGCATAGGGGGAAGTCCTCGGTTTGAATGCGCCTCCGCGGAGAAAAGAAGCGCCGGCTGCTTTTACCCGTCTGGCAATTTCGCAGATTTGCTCCTCTGATTCAACCGAGCAGGGACCGGCAATTACATTCATGTATCCCTCGCCGATTTTACGTCCTTTCACATCAATGATGGTATCATCAGGGTGAAATTTGCGGTTCGCGTTTTTGTACGGTTCCTGAACTCGTTTTACACTTTCAACGACATCTTTTGCGGCAACGTTTTCTATATCAATTTTGGAAGTATCTCCGATTAATCCCAGTATGGTAGTGTGAGATCCATTTACCACATTGACCTGTACCTGAAATTTTTCCAGCCAATGAATCAGTTCATCAACCTTTGCTTTTTCTTGATTTTGCTTCAGAATAATAACCATAATGCTTTCTCCTTCAATTTTGTTTGCTGGTCAGGCGGTACAGTCTCGCGAACACTGTATGCTTGACCGATAAATTAAAAAAGGTCTGTGTCCTTTGCCACAGCAAAAGTCACAGACCTAATATAACCGAATATCTTTTAGTGAAGGTACTGACAACTTTGTTTATATGGCAAAATATTTTTACAGCAAAAATAACCGGTGCTAAAATAAAAGCCCCAGCTAAAAAAGAAAAAGAAAGCTGCAAAAATAAGAATAGCCATGATCTTTTCCCCTCATCAAAATCAGATTGATATAATCATAAAACAAATCAGTATAAAAGTCAAGTCTCAAATAATAATTTTATTATTTTATTTTGTAGGTGTTACAATGATGTGTGACAAAAGAGAAATAAAAAGGTAGCGAATAGGA
>CAUHFD010000196.1 GCA_959605275.1 uncultured Eubacteriales bacterium
CGCGGGATCGTCTCCGACAATAATAACCGCAAGCCCTGGTACGATTCCTTTTTCCTTTAATTGCGCAGTTTCTGCAGCCACCGCAGCTTTTACCTCTGCGGATACTGCTTTCCCGTCAATGATCTTCGCCGACATCTTCTTGTTCCTCCGTGATTTCTTCCGTCATTTGAGCAGAAGTTTGTTTCTCCTCTGTTTCCGAATCTTCCGGTTGTTCGAAATCCTGATCTGTTTCTGACTCGGTGACCTCGTCAGCATCTAATGTTACTTCATTTTCCTCAACGGTCGTGTCTTCCGTCTCCTCTGACTCTGCATCGGATTCTTTTTCGGATTCCGCTGAATCCTCAACCACTTCATATTCATTTTCTGTTTCATCATCCAACGGCAAGCCGGCTTTTTTGCGCTCTTTGCGTTCTTTGTAAAGCCTTGCTTCTTCCTCCATGGCACGCAGTTCTTCCTGCCATGTTTCTGTTTTCACGTACGGCAGTAAATATTCCGGATCGCCGCTTCGTCTGATTCGGCTCCGAATCACGATAATCATAATGACAGACGTCAGCACCAACAAACCAGCCAGCACCTGAGACACACGTAGTCTGGTGCTGCCGATCATTAAGCTGTCGGTACGCAAGCCTTCAATAAACACTCTGCCCGCGCCATACCACGCAAGATAGCCGAGAAAAATTTCTCCGTCAAATTTTCTGCGCTTCGTCCACAGAAAATGTATTAATACAAAGCCAAGGATACACCATAAGGATTCATATAAAAAGCAGGGATGTACCGGTGAATAGGGATCAAAGGAAATGGAATCACTGATCGTTAAACTCCCGTTATAATAGTCGTTCACGATTTTTTCACTCCACATACCCCACGGCAAATCGGTATTGGAACCATACGCCTCAATATTAACAAAGTTTCCCCATCTGCCGATACCCTGTCCGATTAAGAAGCCCAATCCCGCAACATCCAACATAGCCGGAAATTTCACTTTGCGCCATTTGCAGACCAAGCCGCCGACCAGTACCGCGCCGATGATTCCACCGTAAATAGCCAATCCGCCGTTCCAAATTTTAAAAATACTTAGTAAGTCGTCTTTGTAATCCGCCCAACTGAATAACACATAGTAAAGTCTGGCACCGATAATTCCGCCGATGATTCCGCCGATCACCACATCAATCATTTTGTCCGGATTGATCCCATACTGCTTGGAACGAGATAAGCCGTACCACAACGCAAGCAGAAATCCTACTGCAATAATAATTCCGTACCATGCGACAGAAAAATTGCCGATGGAAAACGCCTGGGAATTTAAAGTCAGTTCAAATCCCAATTTTGGAAATTCTAATACCAATGTTACTACCCCCGATATGTTTATTTTACCGCTGTTTATACTAAAATCTGATTGAAAGCTTTCAATTAGATTTTAGTATAAAATATATGTATGCCGGACCTGCCGGCATGAGCACTTAGATTATGCGTTTGGCTCCACGATAGAAATAGCAGAGCGCTCCGGATTAAGCGATACTGAAAAGCGACGGTTGATATCCTCCGCAGTAACATCTGCAATCACATGGATGGAATCAAAAATAGTCACGCCGGCAAAATAAGAATTGACTAAACTTCCCGCAACATCATCCACATCATTCAGTCCGCGAATCGCCTTGCCGTATACCGATTTTTTCACCCGTTCTACATCTTCGGCAGGAATACCACTCTTGCGGAATGATTCAATCTCTTTTACGATTTCCCGATATACCGCCTTCGGATCTTTCGATTCCCCGTCAAAGATAGCGCTCAGATAACCTCTGCCGGAATGCACCTCGGTGCCGAACGAATCGTTAATCAATCCGCTGTCGTACAACCTCCGGTAAAGCGTGCTTCCGGTGCCTGCGATCACTTTCATTAAAATATCCAGCTCGATCTCTGCCTTAAGCAAATCCATACCGGATTCCGGCTTTTCTTTGAATCCGATTGCAAACAAAGGAATGGAAACCGCTAATTTTTGTACAACTTCAGATTTTGCCACTGTCGGCGGCTCGTCCACCTCTTTGCGCTCAATCGTAATATCTTCCGACGGCTTGAGCTTGCTGTCAATGACCGCAATCGCTTCCTCAATATCAAAATTACCGCTAACCGCTAAGACCATGTTGTTCAGATTATAAAATGTATGATAGCAACGATACAATAACTGATCGTCAATTTGAGCAATCGAATCCACCGTACCCGCAATATCAATTCTAACCGGATGATTGTGATACAAAGCACCGAGCAAGTTAAAGAACACCCGCCAATTCGGTTCATCTTCGTACATTCTGATTTCCTGACCGATAATTCCCTGCTCTTTTTGCACCGTTTGCGCGGTGAAGTATGGATCCTGCACAAAAGAAAGCAGATATTCAAACGATTGCTTGAAATGATCGGCACAGGAAAACAGATAGCAGGTCTTGTCAAAGCTGGTAAACGCATTGGCAGAAGCACCCGTTTTGGCAAACAGCGTAAAGGCATCCCCTTCTTCGCTTTCAAACAGTTTGTGCTCCAAAAAATGTGCAACCCCTGCGGGAATTTCTATAAAATCGTCTTCCTTTTGCGTTTTAAAGCAGGTGTCGATCGAACCGTATTTTGTTCCGAACAACGCGTAAGCCGTACTGTATCCCTTCATGGGATATAACAGTACCTTTAAGCCGGAACTATGATTAAATTCAATATAAGACTCTTTTAGTTTTTCATCCTTAACAATATTATAATTCATATTTATGACCATTCCTTTCCGGTCTTAAACTTTTCCCGTAATGCTATTTTCCGACCGACTCGTCGGTTAACAGATATACCGTATCGAGCTGCATCCGATTTGCCGCCGCAATCACTGCGTCTTTATCAATCGCAGCAATTGCCTCTCCCTCCATCTCAGGGGAACGTTCTGTGCCGTACAACACCTGTGACAAATACCATCCCTCTATGGACGGAGCGGAATCTCCTGCTGAACGGAAGGTATTTACCATACTGAGTTTTGCGTAGTTTAAATCCTCATCGGTAAAATTACCTTTTCGAATCTGATCGAGTTGATTTAAGATTTCTTCTTTTGCTTTTTCGATGTTTTGATGCTCCACACCGCAGTCCACAAAAGCAATTCCTTTGGAAACATTGGGACGTGCCGCACAATAATAGCAAAGGCTCATCTTTTCACGCACATTCAAAAACAATTTAGACGAAGGTGTACCGCCGTATAAAGATATCATCAGCCTCATCGCATTCAATTCGTGATCCGACGGAGCCACCCCTGTCCGAAAGCCCAGCACCAGCTTGGATTGTGCCACGTTCATCCGCTCTGTTTCCTCTTTCAATGCATCTGCGCTTTTTTTAATTTCCAGTGTATTGAAGCTTCGTGGATTACGACTGATTCCGGCAAACGCCTTGGTGAAGATTTCCTGTGGCTTTTCCGGATTGCCGCAACCGACAAACATAATTTCCACTCTGGCGGTTTCGAGTAATTCCCGATACGCCTGTGTCACGCTATGCGCTGTAATTTTTTTCACATCTTCTACATAGCCGTATTTATTCACTCCGGCAGGCTCTCCCGCACACAATACAGCCGTAGCACGATTCAGTGCATAATGACGTTTCTCATTCATTTCCGATTCAATCAAATCAATCAGCGACTGCTTTTCAAGCGCTGCTTCCCGCTCCGGAAACAGACCGTTCTCCAACACCGGATCCAATACAACCTTTGAAAGGATTTCTGATATTTCACTGAGCAAATGCTCTCCGTCCAAAGCATACATATCATCAATAACGCCTGCCGATAAAGTTATCACCTGGCTGTCCCCGATAGCAGTAACATCATATCCGATATAAGATCCATACAGCATAGCAAGCTTTTTGCTGAATTCGGTAAAATCAGGGCATCCCCGATAACCCTTGCGTAATATATTCGGAATCAAAGCGCGGACTGAAGCCTTATCCCGCTCTAACGGCAGTATCAGATTAACGGAAACGCGATTGGTTTTATACCGCTTGTCAATAATACTGTTAAAAAATATTCGGTCTCCAATCGACGTTCTGCACAAATTATAACTCACAACGATCACCATTCCCTTTTGAAATTGCTCCGGCACTCCTGTCCGATATTTTTCTGATCTGTTTTTGTTTTCTAAAACTTTCCGATTCTTATATGTTGTTCCGTTTTTTCACAAATATCAAAATTTCATTGAAGCAGTGACAAAATGTCAATACTTTTGCCTTTTATTATAATATAAACTACTGGCACAGCGCAGCGAGCAGTGTTTCACTGTTCTTAAAGCGCAACGTGCTTTAAGAACAGTATAGCATTTTTAGTCTTGGGATTCATTGCCATATTGTGAATTTAATCGGAATACCCGATCACAAAAGCGGCCGCAGTATCATCTGTATGACTTAAGCTGAGCGAAAAACGAAGTCCCGCCTGCTCTGCCAGATATTTTGCCCGTCCTTCCAGCAAAAAATACGGTTTTCCGAGCGAATCTCGCAACACCGATACTTCGTTCCACCGAAATCCGCGTATTCCGGTTCCCAACGCTTTAGAGAATGCCTCTTTCGCCGCAAAATTTGCAGCAATTGTCTGAATCGGATATCCACGCTGCCGAAACATATCTATTTCGACAACACTAAAAACCCTCGTTAAAAAACGAGGGTTTGCTAAACTTTTTTCTATTCTATTGATCGCTATCAGGTCGATTCCCGTAGTTAGCATTTCCGCCTGCCGTCCTTGGAAGATAAGATTTAATACCTTTGATAATCCGCTCATCGGGATTAAAGACTAAAAGACAATGTCCGAGGGTACGATGACGGAAGGTCGCATAATATACACCTTCACTGTCCTCACTTTCACAAGCCAGAATCCGATTATCATAATTTCGGTTTGCATGTTCCGCCATTTTATAGGGACCGAATGATTCAAAAGTTTTAGAATGTACACTAATCAAGCGTTTCCGCTTTCTCTGTGCAATAATCTTGTCTATATCGATCTCGCCGTTTGTTAAAATATACTCATACTCTACACTCATACCGCTGATCAGCCAATATGCACCGTAGCCTGAGCCGCAGATGATCAAAAACGCAAACATCATGAACTGCGGAGGCACCAGCATAAAACAAGCAGCAACGATCAACAGTACCGCCAATACCAATCCGATTTTCTTGGCAGTATCCGCCCCGGTTGGTCTTTTCTTTACCAAATGTTCAATAAAAACGTCCATCCTAATTTTCAGTCCTTTTTGCATTTATTTTAAAATTTATGCAACCAATCATTCTTGTTAAAAAGTGTTTCTGCCATTTCAAC
>CAUHFD010000197.1 GCA_959605275.1 uncultured Eubacteriales bacterium
ACAGAACCCCCAATGCCAAAGACGATTTGCCCGAGCCGGAAACCCCCGCAATACCGACAATCTTTCCCAGTGGTACACAAACATCAATGTTTTTCAGATTATGTACCCGCGCACCGTGAATCACGATCTGTTTTGGAGGCACGATGCCATCTTGGGGTATACATTTTGGGGTGAGTGATGTTTGGGGCAAACTGATTTCTGCTTTATTATTCGGATCATTGATACACATCAGTATTTTCCTCCTGCGTCGTCTTCTCCATATTCCATCTTCTCTGCCAATGACACAAAGCAGTGCGCTGATTTTCAAATGCGCCGCGCTGTGTCTATAATTCAGTGAGAAAACATTGCATTGTATCATTATCTTGTGATAAATAACAAAAAGCAATGGTTTATTTTGATACATTGATTATGATAGATTATAACATACTTCCCTTTTGTCAACAACCTTCGCACTGGTAATATACCTATTTATATATCATACATGGATACGCCGGTTCTGGCTCTTGTGTTGACAAAAACCGACCGTTTCTTCAAAATTTGATAGTGAGTACCAAAAAAGATTTGTATCAAGCTTGCAATGAACGATAAAATCGGGTATAATGATCATACAAGTCTCCGGAAAATATATCGTCAAACAAAAGAAAACACAAGCGATTGAGATAGGAAGTGATCATGAATGGCAAAGAACGGCACACGCAAAGTCGTTTCCAATAACAAAAAAGCGTTTCATGATTACTTTGTCGATGATCGGATAGAGGCAGGCGTGCAGTTGTTCGGTACAGAAGTAAAATCCGTACGCAACGGTTCAGTCAATATGAAAGACGCTTACTGTTACATTGATAAACAGGGTGAAATGTACGCCACCGGTATCTATATCAGCCCATATGAAAAAGGAAACATCTTCAATCGTGATCCGCTGCGCGACCGCAAACTGCTGTTGCACCGGCGTGAGATTAACCGCCTGTTCGGTCTGATCGGACAAAAGGGCGTCACGATCATTCCGCTTTCGATGTACTTTTCCGGTGCACATGTAAAAATAGAGCTTGGCGTTTGTCGCGGCAAAAAGCTCTATGACAAACGCGATGCCGCCGCAAAAAAACAGGCGCAGCGCGATATAGAACGTTTCCGTAAAAACAGCAATTCTTATTGATCCAATATTGTTTGCATGAGCTTGTACTCTCTTCAGCTTTTAGGTAATCAAAAAATCTATACAAAAGCTAAAAAAACAATAAAAACGAATCATATGCAGTATTCACAACAACGGCAGCACATATCATATGTTTTATGTCCTGTGCATAAT
Organism: uncultured Eubacteriales bacterium; assembly: GCA_959605275.1. Classification (GTDB taxonomy): domain Bacteria; phylum Bacillota; class Clostridia; order Oscillospirales; family Ruminococcaceae; genus HGM13222. The sequence goes on from CAUHFD010000197.1 coordinate 1,301, forward strand.
TGAAACATCATTTCGAATATTATAAGAAAGTTCTTGACATCTTATCCTTTTTGTCTTGATCATCAATTGCCACAATACCATTAGATATCAAAGTATAAAGATATGGGGGCGTAAAGGTTTCGACGGGGATCTTGCAGTATGGTAAGCGAGCAGAGGCCGGGCAAACTCTCAAACAGGCCCAACAAAAAATAAACGCTAACAATCAAAAAGTAGCACTGGCAGCCTAAGGGCTGTGCTGTGGCTGTATGCCACCCGTTTCCCCCGGAGGACCGCGGCCGGATGTGAAACGTCAAAAAGCGGTGAACGTGAACCTCCCGTTTGCTTTTGAAGAGGTCATGACCAAAAAAGCTACCCGACATAGCCGTTTGCCGATGGGCGACCGTGCCGGGGAATTCTAACCATCGGCTGCGCTCGGAGAAAACCATATGAACAGGTTTTCGGACAGGGGTTCGACTCCCCTCGCCTCCACCAAAAAAGCACCTCAATTTTGATACAATGGGTATCAAGATTGCGGTGCTTTCTTTTTGCCTGAATGGGCTTATTTCAAGGGCTTTCCGACTTTTGAGATGTCTGCTGCTCCCCGGTAGAACGATAGCCCGCCGCCAATCCAGTGCTCAAAGGCACCGGATGGCAGTGGGCTATCGTTTGTTTTTAGGGTTACCGTTTAATTTGTGGGCTATCGTTTATTCTTAAACGCCAAGCCGATGACGGATATCGTTGAGCCATTCGCCCTTGTATTTGAAGTATTTTGGTCCGGCAATGGAGTACTGCTTGCCGGTCAGAAGTTTTGCAAGGGCGGTCAGCGACATAATCTCCCCATTATATTCAACACTTCTATCACCAACAACTGTTGCGGTTACCCGCCGCTTTTTGCTCTCTTAGCCGCTTGAACAGGGCGTTTTGACACCGAAAATCGTTGCATATTCCACTTGTTTTCGCAATCGCTTGACTTTTGAACTGCGTTCAGTATAATGTTACTGAACAGTGTCAATAGGAGGTATAGTGTGGATAATAAAGAAGCAATCATACAGGCAACGATTAAACTCATTGAGGAAAAAGGGGAACATTTAGAAGAAGTTACAGTCCGTGAGATATGCAAAAGAGCAGGCGTTGGATTAGGGCTTGTCAATTATCATTTTGGAAACAAGGATAACCTGATTGAACTATGCGTTGAGCGCATTATAAACGGAATTGTCGAGAACTTTCAGAGTATTCGAGAAAAGACAAAGGACTTACCACCTTTTGAAAAACTGGAATATCTCGGCAATATGACTCTTGACTTTTTATTTGAGCATTATGCCGTTTCAAAAATATCGGTGCTTACCGATATGAAAAATCCAAAACCAAATGATAACACACACAGAACTTATGCCGCATATCTTCCTCTTGTCGCTGCCTGCCGTCCTGATTGGGACGAAAGCACCGTAAAAAGAAAGACTTTTTGCTTGATTTCGGTTATGCAGCAGACATTTCTTCGGTATGAAACGACCTCGACAATACTTGATATTGATTTAAGTAAAAAGGAAAACCGCAAGGCGTGGCACACGCAAATTCTGCACGATATTTTGGAGGTATCAGAATGAAAATAACGGTTATAAACGCAACGGAAAAACGAGGTGTAACCTACCGCTTGAAAGAGATGTTTTTAGCGGAGTTTAAAAATAAGGCAAACATTACGGAATACTATCTCCCAAAGGATTGCCCCAATTTCTGTGTCGGCTGCACAAACTGCATCTTAAAGGGCGAAAAGGCTTGTAAAGACGCAGAATACATCGAAAGAATTGATAGATCGCTCTTGGAAGCAGACTTAATTGTAATGACCTCTCCTGCTTATGTGTTTCACGCAACCGGCGCAATTAAAAATCTCCTCGACCATTTTGCTTACCGCTGGCTGCCGCACCGCCCTGCTCCTGAAATGTTCGGGAAACGTGCGGTCATCATTACACAGTGTTTAGGTGCCGGTGCAAAATCTGCGGCAAAAGATATAAAGCACAGCTTATCTTGGTGGGGCATTTCTAAAATCGGTATTTTTACCGGAGCTTTAATGGGTAATATTATCTGGGATAAGCTTTCCCAAAAGAAGCAAACGGAACTGACAAAAAAGATAGAAAAGCTTTCACGGGAATTTTCACGCATCGACTATACCAAACCTGCACATACAAATTTGATTACAAAACTTAAGTTTTCTTTCTGTCGTAAAATGCAAAAGTCCTTACATAAAGCTGATCCCGAATACCTCGACGGCAAATATTGGGCAGAGCAAGGCTGGCTGGACAAAAAGCGACCGTACTAATGCAAGATTGAAAAATCTTCCTTGACTTTTATCCTGTGTCTATGTAAAATAGAGTTATATAATAAGTTTATATAACTCTATTTTTTATGGAGGGACGGCAATGCCAAAGCAAAGGATAACAAAAGAAATGGTAGTGGACGCCGCCTTTGAGATAGCCCGAAAGGACGGAATTGAAAAAGCGACTGTAAAAACCATTGCGGAGAAATTGGGCTGTTCCGTACAGCCGATTTACAGCTACTGCAAAAATATGGACGGACTGAAGAATGACGTTGCAGAAAAAGCAAGGACCTTTATTCTGGCGGAAGTCGGAAAAACCGTTGACAGAAACGACCTGTTCCGCAGCACCGGACACGCATATATTCAGATTGCAAAAAATGAACCTCATATTTTCAGAATGTATCTGTTTCAGGAACGAAAAAATGTTTCCTCTCTTGATGACATTTACTGTTCGGAAACCAATCCGAATGTTTCAAAAATAATTGCAGAAAATCTAAATATTTCCATTTCTGCGGCAAAGCGGCTGCACCTGAATATGCTGATTTATACCATTGGTACCGGAACAATTTACTCCGTCACCTCTTCCTCAATTTCCGAAGCTGAAATTTTCAACCAGCAGGAGCTGGCTTATGAAGCATTTTTGAAACAAGCATTGGAGGACAATAGAAATGAATAAGCAGATCTTAGTAGTTTATAAGAGCGTCACGGGCTTTACCAAGCAATATGCCGAATGGATTGCCGAAAAGCTGAACTGCTCCGCCGTGGAGTTGAAAAAAGTTTCCGCAGAGACAATGTCGGAATACAAAACCATTATTTTCGGCGGACGGTTTCATGCCGGATTTGTGGACGGACTGAAAAATGCAAAAGCTCTTTTCGAGAAAAGTACGGCGGAAAAGCTGATTGTTTTCGCTACCGGAGCTACGCCTAATTCGGCAACAGAGATGATAGAAGAAGCTTGGAAAAATAATCTTACAACAGAAGAGATGGATAAAGTTCCCCATTTTTATATGCAGGGCGGACTGCGCTATGAAAATATGCCTTTCGGTGACAAGCTGATGATGAAGGTGTTTGCCGCTATGGTAAAACGAAAAAAAGAGAAAAGCGAATACGAGAAAGAAATGCTGAAAGCTCTGAATACATCTTATGACCATACCTCAAAAGAATATATTGAGCCGCTTGCTGATTTTGTTCTCGGGGAGGAACGCCGATGAACGGTCATCTTGGATTTTCTTATGTAGGGTTACTCTTTCTGTCGGCGCTCTTGATCCCAAATATTATTTGGACGAAAAACCTGCCGCAAGGATATACTTCGGAGAATGAGAACAAAATTTTACTGGCATTTGAACGTCTCGGAGAGGTGCTGACCTGTTGCTGTGCGTTAATTTTTTCTGATTTTAATCTGCATAAATGGACGGTATGGTCGTGGTGGTTGATTGCCGCTGCACTTATGATGGTTTTGTATGAGCTATGGTGGATACGCTATTTTCGCAGTAACCGAAAACTCAGCGATTTTTACAGTGGATTTCTCGGTATACCTCTTGCAGGCGCAACACTGCCAGTCGCCGCTTTCATTCTGCTGGGTATTTACGGCAAGGTACTATGGCTGATTCTTTCGGCGGTTATTTTGGGAATTGGGCATATCGGAATACATATACAGCATAAGCGAAAAATCAATGAATGACGCCGG
>CAUHFD010000198.1 GCA_959605275.1 uncultured Eubacteriales bacterium
AATCCGCGTCGCAACGCGGATTGTGGGGTGAGGTTGGGAGAGGGGAAAGTCCCCTTTCCCAGAGCGTTGTCGACTTTGTCGACACGCTCAGCTTCTTGATTTAAGAAGCATTTCATTGGTTACAAATTCTCTTGTGAAGCCTTTCGGCTCACAGTCACTGCACACAGCGACGTCCTTTATGACAGAGATTTTGTTAATATATTCTTTTTCATACTTCTCTCCTACTATTTTGTGCTGAAATAGCACAAAACCCGACCGTTATTGCGATCGGGTTTTTCTTTTGTCTTATTTTTTGGTCCACAGCTGATATTGTCCGTTGCGAAGCATTTTTGCCACGTCATGTGAATCCACAGGCATCCGATCAAAATCAATTCCCGCCAAAGCAAGATCCTCATACTCATGGAAGTCCGAACCAACCGTCGGAAACAGATGATTTTCCTCCGCCCATTGTTTGGCGAGGTCATTGCGGGAATCATGTCGGGGATTGCAATTTTTAATTTCGATGCCATGCAAATAGTTTGGATTTGCCGGCTCACAGCATTGACGAAACGGATGCGCCTGTACTATCGTCAAATCATTTGCTTCTGCAATCTGAAAAAATGACGCTAGTGTTTCTTCACAAAACCACTCATGACTGCGCAAAAATTCTTCGGTAACCCCAAACACTAAATAATCGTTCGCATTTTCGCTAAACCGCAACTCCATTCCGAGGTATACTGCCATGCCGCAGGCATCTCCCTCTGCTTTCGCGGCAAGATATCCTGCCATAAAACGATCGACAAAAGTATCCCAATTCATCCTTTGTCTTGCATCCTGCCCGTAATCAGCAAAATGATCGGTAACTACTATCCCGCTGTAACCCTCTTGCTGATAAAGCTTTACTCCTTCAGCGGCCGGCACACGGGCACATCCGCTGGTTTCTTTGGTATGAAAATGTATTTCAAACCGTTTCTGTCCTTCCAAGAAAACATACGCCTCCTAAAATATATCTATCAAACCGGTCGATGATCCGCCGACTTGTTTTCCAATGAATCAAACTGTTCTGCAATTTTCTCTAACCCTGCACGATCCTTGATTAGCAAAGAAATAATTCCTCTGTAAACATCAATGGTATTGCCGGCAAACTGCTGCTTTATAATTTCCACCTGTTCTTCATCCGGTGCAAATAATTTAATATCTAACAGATCCAAGTTGTCATCATGGATCACTAAACGGACAATATATCCGTTATCAATTTTTTCTACCTCTACCTGCCGCACCTTATCCATTTTCATTTCGGATAAAATCTCCATACCGGCAGAAACAACCTTATTTTTCAGGGACAGCGGAAGATTGGATTTGAGCGCAATCGCCGTGTCTTTGCCAAGTTCATTTAACTGCAATACCTTTTTGCCGTCCTGTTCCGTCTCGGAAATATGCCGGCTTTCCAACAATTCCCGATAAGCGGTTGCATAGCTGAAATAATTCACTAAATGGTTACCCTGCAAAACAGCGTCAATTTGTTCCTTACTTAACGGTTCTTTGACCGAATACAGCAAATAACAGACTAATATTTTAATTTCATAAATATCTTTTAAGCCGCCCGGCTCAATCCCTGCAAAAAATGAATCAAAATCCAAACGAATCACCCTTCCTTGCCGAAGTTTTCTTGTCTGAAAATCTTACCTGACAGTATAACACTATTATTATATCATAAACTGCTTGCACAACGAAGTGAAGCGGCATAACAAGTGTTCTGCGCGTCGCAAGCAACACAGAACGTTCGAAATCTTCGATTTCGGTCACGTTCCAAGATTATTATATCACATCCTTTGTAAGAAATCTATCAATAATCGGTTAAAATATCAATGGGGATGATTACGGTCTCGGCATTTCCCAGAATATCACAATTCCGATAGCGGAACAACAAAGCAGTTTGGTGCGGTTCACCGCTTATAGGATCAAACGGGAATATTTCCAAATGAAGCAGATTCGCCAGCTGACGAGGATCCGTTTCCGGATACTGCGGGAAAAAGCGAATACGATTTTCTTCCCGCTCATAAAAATGCCGTATTTGTTGTTTATATTGTAACACCAAATCATTATTCATCCACTCAGGCCATTTTTTTGCTTTTTTATGAGAATACAGATCGTATTTCGCCAGCCACTTAAATCTTTCGAGATTGCCTCTGCCCAATGTCTTCAAAAATTCGTACAACACCGTATAACTGTCGATCTCAGATACCGCCTCTAAGTGAAACTTGTTTTCTTTATAGTAATGTCCCAGTGCATCGAAAAAAGCAAAGGGAGAATCAAACAAACTGCAAAGATAGTTACAGGACAGTTTGTATCGGTTACTGTTATAATACCGTTCCACCATATCTTCCACCAATTTAAGCCGCAAAACATCATCATATGACAGCCAATTGGTATACAATACCTCATACGGCGGCTTGTCGGTATGAACAATCCCATACTCCGCCTGTCTTTGGAATATTCCGGAGCCCTTAAGGACTTTCAAAAATCCCAACTGCAGCTGATGCGGACGCAAATCATAGACGGTGTTAAAGGAATCGGCAAAGCTCTCGATATCCTCATACGGAAGTCCTGCGATCAAATCCAGATGAATATGAATATTTCCCATTTCTTTGATTCGTGTCACCACTGCAAAAAGCTGCTCCATATCGGTTTCTCTGTGAATTTCCCGAAGAGTACGCGGATTGACAGACTGAACGCCGATTTCCAACTGAAAAAATCCATTTCTTGCTTGCGACAGCAGTTCCAGGCACTCCTCATCTATAAGCTCTCCCGCAATTTCAAAATGGAAATTGGTTACTCCATTATCATGTGCCAGCAAATATCTCCATAATTCTTTAGTTCGCCTTTTATCACAGTTAAAAGTACGATCTACAAACTTTACCTGCATCACCCGATGTGCCAAAAAGAAATCCAAATCCGATAAAGTGCGTTTCATCGAGTGAAAATGAACTCGCTTTTCAATAGAAGATAAACAATACTGACACTGAAAAGGGCATCCTCTGGAACTTTCGTAATAAAGGATTCTGTTTCGCAAATCTGCCAAATCATCATACACAAAAGGAATAGTATCCATCTCTACCGGTTTCCCCTGCAACACCCGTTTGATCGGAGGTTGTCCGTTTTCGAGCTGACAAACAAGCTCAGAAAACGCCTGCTCTCCTTCTCCGCAGATAATATAATCCGCATAGTCCCCGATATACTGTTCACTTTGATAACTGACCTCAGGACCTCCCCAGACAACAGCAGTATCGGGCAATAGCTTTTTTAACTCGATAGTCAATTCTTTTACATACTCAAAGTTCCAGATATAGCATGAAAACCCTATCAGCTCGGGCGTCTGCTCATAAATTTCCCGCAAAATGGTATCTACCCTATGATTAATCGTATATTCTGCAATTTCGGCATGGTACGCTGTACTGTTTTCCAGATACCGCTGCAAATAGCGTATTGCAAGATTGCTGTGAATATATTTTGCATTGATTCCGACCAATAAAATTTTCATCTGAGATTCATGCCTTTCTGTGGATTGTGTCGTTAACAAAAAATTAATAGGACAAAGTATTGACTAATATATACTTTTGTTGTATAGTTATAAATGTAATTTATATTACATTTTTGGAAATAATAATTTTAAATAATGTAAGGAGTAATGATGATGAAAAAATTTGTATGTTCTATTTGCGGATATGTTCATGAAGGAGATTCTGCTCCGGAGCAATGTCCACAATGCAAAGCGCCAGCTTCTAAATTTGTTGAGCAAGCAGCAGACAATGCTTTAAACTGGGCAGATGAGCACAGAGTCGGTGTTGCCAAAGATGTAGATCCGGAAATCGTTGACGGGTTGAAAATGAATTTTATGGGTGAATGCACTGAAGTCGGCATGTACTTGGCGATGGCACGCGTTGCACATCGTGAAGGCTATCCGGAAATCGGTTTGTACTGGGAAAAGGCTGCTTATGAGGAAGCAGAACATGCCGCAAAATTTGCTGAACTTCTCGGCGAAGTCGTAACCGACAGCACCAAGAAAAATCTCGAAATGCGTGTGATGGCTGAAAAAGGCGCATGCGAAGGTAAGAAAGAACTTGCCGCTAAAGCAAAACAGCTCGGCTTGGATGCAATCCATGACACCGTTCATGAAATGGCGAAAGACGAAGCACGCCACGGCGCTGCTTTCAACGGCTTGCTGAACAGATATTTCGGTAAATAAGAAAACTGCGTAAACCAGAGATTTGCAAGAGGAAACGGAACAATTTCGTTTCCTCTTTGTTTTTTACTATAACATAAACCACTGGCGGAGCAATGTTTCAATGCTCTTAAAAGCGCAACGTGCTTTTGAGGTTATTAACGACGCCGCTTGTCAGCGGACGACGTTTTGCTTTGCCCTTCCCGCCAAATATGCTCGGCGGCATTTCGGCAAAGCCGAAACCGGGCAAAGCCCCGCTCAACTTGCAGTTGAATTCAATTTCTTCGATTTCGGTCACGTTCCAAGGTTATTATAACATATTTTACACTTTTTGTATATCGGTCATATAATCTTCAAAAAAGCAATTAAAATCAATATGATCCCGCTGAGCCAGGACAGATTAAACCCGCACAAGGACATTCTTTTTCCCAAAAACATGCCGCTGTATATCGCCAGAAATCCCATTGCCAAGGAATATGTCCCTAAACCAATCAAATCTGCAACGCTCCCCTGTATACTAAATCCGCTCAACAAAGAATCTACTGACAGTGTCGATGCCAACAGAAACGCCTCCCAGACCGATAATCTTTTAGAACAGTCTACATCTGCTTTCGTTTCATCAATACAAATATTTAATACAAAATTAAGCTCCGATATATTAAACCGAATGGTTTTTCCTTGATAGAAAATCATCTTTAACAAGCTTTGAAATACATTAACCATTCCCATTATAATCAAAACGGCAAATCCTATGTATTTTATCAGTTTTTCTGCTGTGCTGTTCATCAACAAATAATCAGTGAAACTTCTGGTTAAAATAGATATTATCAAGCATCCGGATCCTACCACAGCAATGACTGCTGCCGACAAAAACGGGATTCTGATTTTTTTAATGCCATATGTCATACAGGCAAACAGGGTATCGAGCGACAGGACGGTTACCAACAGCCAATTTTCCATATCGGAGAGCACATATGCTTTCCGGCATACAGAACCAACCGGGAATAAAAGCATTATATGCCCGCGTCACCACCTTCTTGTTTGATTCTACAATATTATATG
>CAUHFD010000199.1 GCA_959605275.1 uncultured Eubacteriales bacterium
ATCATTGCAGTATTAAAAACAGGCATTCAGTTAGAGAGATTTCTCAAACTGGATGTCTGTTTTGCTTTGTTCTGCGATAAATAGGCTCTTTTTTCAAATAATGGGGCAAGGCAATAAAGCCTAAAAAAATATGGCTGTGTAGGGCTTAGTCTTGACTGTTCCGCGGTCGAGTCAAGATTCGACCCTACGAGAGTTTTTTAAGTATTCTGCCCGAGGTTGAGCATTTTCACTTGCTCAATTTCACTGGTCGAGGTGATCTGACGATGCAGTGTACGCATCCAGTACTCAACATATGTTTATTATCTTGTTATGGAGGTACAAGAAATACGAAAAAAATTACATAGCGCAGGTTCCTATTTTTAAGTTTTTCTTCCTTGTTGTCTTTATGAAAGGGCAAGGGTGAAAAGATATGGACAAGCAACTGTTTTCTATCTCCGATATTAGCGACGACCTTGTTCAGTATACAGATATGTACATGAAAAGGGTTATTATTAATGCCAAGCGCCACTATTACCGCGAAAAATCAAAGATGCAAAAGCACGGCATTGTATTTGTTGATTTGGAAACATTTGCGGAAACTCTGGGTTATAAGGATGCCAGGTTTGAAAAGGTCTTATGTCAATACATAGAGGTAAAAGGAATCCGGATTTCTGTACATCATCCTGATCTTGCTATGGCCCTGTTGGCATTAACCGAAACTCAGCGTTCTGTTTTGATCCAAAATGTCGTTTTTAATATCACCTTAAAGCAAATAGCCTGTGATCTTAAAATCAGCGAGAGAATGGTAAGAAAACACAAACATAATGCCATTGAATCTGTCAGAAGGAGGCTGAAACAAGAATATGAAGCCAAAAAACAATAAGGATACCGTTATAGTTCCTTCAGTAGATATTATTCTTGCTCTGCTTAACAATGATCCTCGGAACGATCTCGATTTTCTTGAATTCTACGATGGATATATCCACGCTGCTGCTACAGAACCTGTCTATACTGCTGAAGGAAACAGAACAGGCTGCTTTATAAATGAGGATTTGGTACAGGAAATAAGAATTGAATTTCTCAAAAGTCTGTCACCGCTACGCAAGAAATTGATGCAGAATATTCTCTGTAAAGAACCTGACAAAATTCCTGTTGTCATAATGATTTCAAAAGAATCAACTGAAAAATAACTATCCGGATTTTCATTCCGGTGTTATACACGGGATATTCCCCTATTGTATCTTGACAAAAATGCCGTTTTCGGCGGCATCATGGTAATATGCTGCGTAACGATCCGGCGAGCGGCGCCAGAATGCGATAATCCGTTCCGTGACACAGAACGGCTGCCATGACCCGGAAAATAATGAGCCTTGCCGATACGCTTGCGGCGCCGCCCTGTAAATGCGGCTACGGATACCTGGTTTGCGGGTATATCTGTAATGTGGAGTTTGGATAACTTTGTGCACCCGTTGCACAAAGTTGCCAGATAGTCATCCGGCGTAGTATATCCTCTGTTTGGATGGGACCAAAAAAATCCATTCGATGCAAATAAAAAAATTTTTTCTGCATTTTTAACTGTGTATATAAGGCGATTTTTCAGAAACAGTAAGGCAAAAACGTCAAAACGAAATTTGACAACTTTTTGATCTCATATAAACTTTAAGAAGGGAGGTCCTCTCGTGGATAAAATGCTTTATACGGTCAAAGAGATTGCCGGAATTATGCATTCAAATACAAATTATGTGTATGATTTAATACGTCGAGGTTTTTTACCAGCTATGAAGCTTGGCAGTTATAAAGTTAGGGCAGAAGCATTGGAAAAATTCCTTGCAGAGTCAGAAGGTAAAGATTTGACCGATTTAGCCTCCATCAAAGAACTTCCCATAGAAAAATAACGAACAGGAGGTCAAAAAAGTGGCACAAGTCACCTGCATGAAACGTGGAAAGTATTGGCAGTATCATTTTGAAGGTGCAAAGATCGGAGGAAAACGAAAACGATTTACGAAAGGAGGATTTGCGACAAAAAAAGAGGCCATGCAAGCTGGTACTAAAGCTTTGGCTGAGTATAACAATAGTGGTCTGGTCTTCGTTCCTTCAGAAATCAGTTTTTCAGATTATCTCGATTTTTGGATGAAAGAATATTGCCAAATTAATTTAAAGGAGGATACATGCGCAGGATATCAAAAACGTATCCAAAATCACATCCGACCTGCCTTGGGGTATTATAAGATAAAATCATTGTCGCCAGCGATAATACAATCATTCCTCAATGATAAATTCAACGCAGGTTACAGTCGAAATTCTTTGATTGTCCTAAAGAGTATCTTATCTGGCAGTCTTACCTATGCGATTGAACCGCTTGGATTTATTCAGACGAATCCTGCCCTGCTGGTTAAACTTCCATCTAAGCGGGCAACATCTGAAACACCGACTCGTAAAAAAGTCAGAGAAGTAGTAACCACAGAACAATGGAATCAGATCATAACGAGATTTCCTTATGGTCATTCCTGTCACATTCCACTGTTACTGGCATATCGTTGTGGACTCAGATTGGGAGAAGCCTTTGCTGTTACTTGGGATGATGTAGATTTTGAAAATCGCATCTTACGGATCAACAAACAGGTGCAGGACATAGAGGGATTTTGGACGTTTTGCAATCCAAAATACGATTCATTCAGAGATATCAAGTTGGATGATTTCATGATTGAAACGCTTTGGAAAGCAAAGATACAACAGGATCGAGCTCGATTATACTACGAGGAGTATTACACGCATTTATATGAAAACGAAGAACATCAGATCGTTACACAAGGAGATGATACAAGCAAGGAGATCAGGCTTATCAATGTTCGTGAGAATGGAACGTATATCCAGCCTCGTGTTATGCAGCATTGCAGCCGTGTGATTCACTACGATATGGAATACAAAAGTTTTGACTATCACTCATTGCGGCACACACATACCACAATGCTCCTGGAAAACGGAGCGGCAATTAAAGACGTTCAACATCGACTCGGACATAAAAACATTCAAGTAACCTTACAAATCTACGCTCACCTTACACAGAAAATGCAGAATCAGACCATTGAAATTTTGAATCAGATTCCCATCGGCGGTTTCTCTACCCTGAATTTACCCGAAAAGGGTACAGAAGCAGCCATTTTTACCCCAATTTTTAAATCCGATTTACCCAGTGAAAATAGCGAAAAAGCCCGTATTTACGCAGGCTCACAGGACGTTGTTTCCTGCGTTGGGGTACAGAATTGTACCCCGGATGAAAATTTGGGGTACAAAAGGGGTACAAATCAGGAAATCTTACCACTAAATGCGAGTTTTGAAAGCAAAAAAAGAGCCGCCCGTTAGGCGACCCTTTTTCGGAATAAATCCAGTATTCATGCGGGTTTGCGACCCTTATTTATTCGCTTCTTCCACTGCAACAGCACAGGCAACGGTAGCGCCGACCATCGGGTTGTTGCCCATACCGATTAAGCCCATCATTTCCACGTGAGCAGGAACGGAGGAAGAACCTGCGAATTGTGCATCACCGTGCATTCTTCCCATGGAGTCGGTTAAACCATAGGAAGCAGGTCCTGCAGCAACGTTGTCGGGATGGAGTGTACGACCAGTACCGCCGCCGGACGCAACAGAGAAATATTTCACACCATTTTCTGTTGCCCATTTTTTATAGGTGCCGGCTACAAGGTGCTGGAAGCGAGTCGGATTGGTAGAGTTCCCGGTGATGGAAACATCAACTTTTTCCGCTTTCATAACAGCAACGCCTTCTAAAACATCGTTACATCCATATACTTTAACTGCTGCTTTTTCTCCTTGGGAGAATGCTTTTTCACGAACCACTTTCAACTCACCGGTTGTAAAGTTGTAGTCGGTTTCCACATAGGTAAAACCGTTGATTCTGGAAATGATATAAGCAGCATCTTTTCCCAAACCGTTCAGAATAACACGAAGCGGTTCTTTTCTGGCTTTGTTGGCGGTTCTTGCAATACCGATTGCACCTTCCGCAGCTGCAAAGGATTCATGACCTGCTAAGAAACAGAAACAGTTGGTTTCTTCTCTAAGCAACATAGCGCCTAAGTTACCGTGACCGAGACCGACTGCGCGCTGTTCTGCAACAGAACCGGGGATACAGAAAGCCTGTAATCCTTCGCCGATTGCTTCTGCAGCATCTGCCGCTTTTTTGATATTTTTCTTTAATGCAACAGCCGTACCAAGCGTATATGCCCAAACCGCATTTTCAAATGCAATCGGCTGCACGCCTTTTACGATATCTTCAACATTGATTCCTTTTTCAAGACAGAAATCTCTTGCTTCCTCGAGAGTTGCGAAACCGTACTCAGCCAAGCATTTCTCGATTTTCGGCATTCTTCTTTCTTTACCTTCAAATTGAGCCATTGAATTCATTCCTTTCCGATTTCAATTATTCTTCACGAGGATCGATATATTTTGCCGCGTCATCATAACGACCGTATGTGCCGATGTTTTTCTCATAAGCAGCAGTCGGATCTACACCGTGACGGATATCTTCCAGCATTTTTCCGAGTCTTACAAATTTGTAACCGATTGCTTCATTGTTGTCGTCCAGAGCGACAGATAAGATGTAGCCTTCTGCCATTTCCATGTAGCGCACACCTTTTTTCTTGGTGCTGAAAATGGTACCGACCTGAGAACGGAGACCTTTTCCTAAATCCTCCAGACCTGCGCCGATCGGCAGTCCGTCTTCGGAGAATGCAGTTTGGGTTCTGCCGTATACAAGCTGTAAGAAAATTTCACGCATTGCAACGTTAATTGCATCACATACAAGGTCGGTGTTCAATGCTTCCAGAAGGGTTTTTCCGGGGAGAACCTCACCTGCCATAGCGGCTGAGTGAGTCATACCGGAACATCCGAGCGTTTCGACCAAAGCTTCTTCAATGATACCGTTTTTTACATTAAGAGTTAATTTACAGGCTCCTTGCTGCGGAGCGCACCAGCCCACACCGTGAGACAGACCGGAAATATCTGTGATTTGATAAGCTTTTACCCATTTGCCTTCTTCCGGGATGGGAGCGGGACCATGGTTCGGACCTTTTGTGAGAGGACACATTCTCTCAACTTCATGAGAATAATTCATATCGATACTCCTTTCGGTTTTTGAATAACCAAAGTAATTTGCGGGGGGAAGGGCAAGGATGCTTGTCCCCAAAAGCGTAATTATTATTGCCATAATACACTAACCTCAATCATTATACTATTATTTTGCAAATTGCG